>CBDUON010000102.1:0-7861 GCA_965368835.1 uncultured Eudoraea sp.
GATCTTAAGAACAAAACAGAAGATTTTTTAGAAGGGCATTTTGGTAAAAGTGGCCTGCATTATTTTCAGGTTGTACGAGGAATACATCTGAGTTCTGTTAAACCTCATCGCATCCCAAAATCCTTGGGTGCCGAACGTACTTTTAGTGAAAATCTCAGCAGTGAAATTTTTATGAAGGAGCGATTAATGCATATTTCGGAAGAACTGGAAAAGCGAATCAAAAAATCTGGTGTGGCAGGAAAAACAGTTACACTTAAAATAAAGTATAGCGATTTTACCCTTCAAACAAGAAGTAAGACACTGCCCTATTTTGTATCAGATCAGAAATTGATCTTGAATACTGCCCTGGAGCTTTTGTATCAGGACTCCCTGGATAATTCGGTCCGTTTACTCGGAATCTCCCTTTCAAACCTAAACAGCGGTAAGAAGGAAGCAGTTAAAGAAGAAGCGGTATCGGTACAATTAAAATTCGATCTTTAAACTTAGAAACTACAGGACTCTATTTCCGTAACTCTGAGAGTGTTTACCATGCCTTTGGCTTTGATTGGCATGGCCGCAAGGCTAATAAGCATATCTCCGGTATCCAGAAATCCTTTCTGACAAGCTATTTTATTAACATCCTCTATTGTTTCGTCCGTAGACACAAATCTGTCGTAATAAAATGCCTTTACGCCCCAAAGTAAATTTAGCTGAGTTAAAATACGTTTATTAGAAGTAAAGACTAAAATATGAGCACTTGGTCTCCAGGCTGATATTTGAAAGGCCGTATACCCACTATTGGTCAGGGTTGAAATAGCTGTTGCTTTTATCTCATTAGCCATGGTTGCTGCATGGAAACATACAGCTTTGGTGATATATCTTTTTGTTCTGATATGTGGTGGTTCTTGAGGCACCTGTATAAGGTCTGAGTTTTCAACACTTTGTAAGATGCTTGTCATTTTCTCAATTACCTGAATTGGATAATTCCCGACAGATGTTTCTCCGGATAACATCACCGCATCTGCACCATCCATCACGGAGTTGGCCACATCATTTACCTCTGCCCTGGTTGGGGTAAGGCTGGTGATCATTGTCTCCATCATTTGAGTAGCAATGATGACAGGTATCCTTGCCCTCTTTGCCCTCAGGACTAAGGTTTTTTGTATTAAAGGAACTTCTTGTGCGGGTACTTCAACGCCCAAATCACCACGGGCAACCATAAGTCCATCGCAATACGATACTATTTTATCGATATTTTCAACAGCCTCTGGTTTTTCTATTTTGGCAATGATCGGGATCTTGTATTTAGAATGCTCGGCAATCAAGTTTTGAAGGTCGATCAGATCCTGACTAAAACGAACAAAGCTCAGTGCGATCCAATCTACTTCCAGCGATATAGCAAAAATGGCATCCTTTATATCCTTTTTGGTAAGTGCAGGTAAGGAAATATTAGTATTAGGAAGGTTTACCCCTTTTTTTGATTTTAGTGGTCCGCCCTGTATCACTTTAGCTCTTACCTCATTTTTTTTATTGGTAGTAAGCACTTCAAACATAAGCTTACCATCATCTAATAGAATACGTTCACCTGGGTTTACATCTCTCGGGAACTCTGCGTAGTTCATATAAACCTTCTCAGCATTTCCTTCAAAGGGTTTGCCTGTTACAAATGTGATCTCGTCTCCAGGGGAAACCACAACTTCACCTGCCATGACACCTACTCTTAGCTTGGGACCCTGAAGATCGCCTAGAATAGCTGTAAAAATTCCCAGTTCCTCATTTAATTCCCGGATCATTTTGATCCTTTCTTTTACATCCTCGTAATCTGCATGGGAAAAATTGATGCGAAATACATCAACCCCTGCAACTATCATCTTTCTGAGGGTTTCCTTATCACTGCAAGCGGGGCCCAAAGTGGCCACAATTTTTGTCTTCTTCTTATTGGGCATTATTTAGAAAATTAGGTTGGGCTTAGATTTTAATTTTTCTGTCTCAATGGCATAGGCCGTAACTACTTTTGGGATGGCCTTAATTTTTTTTAACAAAGCAGAATTTAACTCATAATCATCCATTTTCAAAAGATAATTAACTTCTTTATGCTCTGGCACCAATTGATGACTGGTATAAGAAAGCTCTTCAGGGAAGAGGTCATTGGGCTTCGTCTCCTTAGAGGTGATACACGTATTGGTCAATAAGGCCCAGTTATGATCGTACAATTCGTCTTTCCATTCAAAAAAAGGATAAGAAATAGAAGAAGCAAAGCTAAGGTCTTCTGCTGATCTTTTCAATCGGATCTTTAACACCTCATTCAACGCATATACAAGGGCATAATCTTCCAAACTGGTATGTATCCCCACCAGCGAAAATTCCTCATCATATAGATCCTCATGTATCCGCAAGGTTGCTCCCATAAAAAAGCATAAGATGTAAATATATAATATATAACGATACTTGCCTAGTGCCTGAATACCTTATCTACTGTTATTAGGTTACGCAAACCTTTGCGTACTCCAATATGGAAGAATCTAAGAATTTTCTATTTTGTGTTGTAAGACAAAAAAGGCTCTTTTAGAGGCCTTTTCTTCTGCCTTCTTTTTAGAAGTAGCTCTGGCTTTGGCCAATACCTTGCCATCAATACTGAATTTTACAGCAAAGTGCTTTATAGGATCATTCCCGGTGTCCTCATACACATTGTATCTAAAGTCCTTTTTTTGCTTTTGGCACCATTCAATCAAAAGACTTTTATAACTGATTACTTTCCCTTCTAACTGTTCAATATCTACATAGGGTTCTATTACACGGTCCTGTATGAACTGTTCACAGTATTTATAACCACGGTCCAGATATATAGCGCCAACAAGTGCTTCAAATACATTGCCGTGAATGTTATCTCCAAAATGCGATTTCGGTATTCTGCTTTCTACAAAATGAAGCAGATTAAGGTCTTTCCCAAGCTCATTCAAATGCTTTCTGCTCACTATTTTTGAGCGCATTTTTGTAAGATAACCTTCGTCCCCGCCAGGCACTTCATTGTACAAATGCTTGGAAATTATTGTCCCCAGCATGGCATCTCCTAGAAATTCCAGGCGCTCATAATTCATGGGGTTGCCTTGTTTGTCTTTTAAGTTTGCGGAGCGATGAAGAAAGGCCTTCTTATAGATCTTTATATTCTTTGGCTTAAACCCCAGGATATTTGTTACCCCTAAAAAAAAATCCCCATCCTCTTTGGAATGGGAATTAAATATATTAGAGGGGAAATTCATTAATCCTTAAATAATTTTCTTAAAGACCACACAAGCATTATGACCGCCAAAACCAAAGGTATTACTCATGGCGACATGAACGTCTCGCTTTTGCGCTTTATTCAATGTTAAATTCAATGTGGGATCTATATTCTCATCTACCACAGAATGATTAATGGTAGGCGGTACCAAACCGTGTTGCATTGAAAGAATAGAGGAAATGGCCTCAATTGCTCCGGCGGCACCTAATAAATGACCCGTCATTGACTTGGTTGAATTTATATTGATATTGGGAGCGTGTTTCCCAAAGACCTGTGATATTGCCTTTAACTCTGCCACATCACCCAATGGTGTTGAGGTGCCATGAGTATTTATTGCATCTACATCTTCTGGCTTTAAACCAGCATCTCGCAGACAATTTTCCATTACCCGCACTACTCCAATACCCTCAGGATGTGGAGCGGTCATATGATAGGCGTCACTAGACATTCCGCCTCCAATGATCTCTGCGTATATTTTTGCTCCTCTTGCTTTCGCATGCTCATACTCTTCAAGGATAAGTGCCCCGGCTCCTTCTCCCAAAACAAAACCATCCCTGGTTGCATCGAAAGGTCTGGAGGCTGTCTCCGGACTTTCATTTCTGGTCGAAAGGGCGTGCATAGCATTAAAACCACCCATTCCGGCCAGGGTTACTGCAGCTTCACTTCCTCCGGTAACGATCACATCACAATGTCCCAAACGAATGTATGTCAAGGCATCGATCATGGCATTGGCCGAAGAGGCACAAGCCGAAACCGTAGTGTAATTTGGTCCCATAAAACCATGTTTTATGGAAATATTACCCGGTGCAATATCGGCGATCATCTTTGGAATAAAGAAAGGGTTGAACCTTGGAGTTCCATCTCCATTGGCAAAATCCATTACTTCATTTTGAAAGGTCTCTAAGCCTCCAATGCCAGCTCCCCAAATAACGCCTACTCTAAATTTATCAACGACGTTTAAATCAAGACCTGCATCTAAAATAGCTTCATCCGAAGATACTAGGGCATATTGTGCAAATCTATCTAGCTTTCTGGCTTCTTTTCTATCAAAGAAATTCAGAGGATCAAAATTCTTGATCTCGCAAGCAAATTTTGTTTTGAATTTCTCCGCATCAAAATAGGTAATAGGAGCAGCGCCACTTCTTCCTGCTTTGAGGCCTTCCCAGTATTCATCCAGGGTATTGCCTATAGGTGTGAGAGCACCTAGACCGGTAACAACGACTCGTTTTAACTGCATGGAACTAATTTTTGTTTCATAGGTAGTACGTATACCACGTGAAAATTAAAAAAAAATATCCATGCAGCATGGTAACCACATGGATAATTCACATCATGTTCCTGATATCATTACTTATTTGGCCTCTTCAATATAGCTAATAGCCTGGCCTACGGTTGCGATATTTTCTGCTTGATCATCCGGAATCTGAATATCAAATTCCTTTTCAAATTCCATTATCAACTCAACAGTGTCTAATGAATCTGCTCCCAGATCGTTGGTGAAGCTAGCTTCTGCAACTACTTCATTTTCATCCACTCCTAACTTATCAACGATAATTGCTTTAACTCTTGATGCAATGTCTGACATAATTTTATTGGTTTTAATTTTTAATTGTTGGCAAAAATAAAAAACTTTGGGGGAAATCCACCATGTGATGCCAATTTGTGGGGTAATTTAAGAAATTTAATGGCAAGTGTATTACTTTAGCACCATAAATATTGAGTGAAAAATTATTTCCAGAGAGAGATAGTTACGGGACGTACCCAAATCTCAATTTTTTCTTTAGAATCCCCACTAACTGCTATATTCTATGGTAGATAGATTATTAAGAAATGAAGCGTATAGTCCTTTTTGCCTCAGGCTCAGGTTCCAATGTTGAAAATATTGTAAAGCATTTTACAGGAAATGCAGATGTCGCTGTTTCTTGTGTTCTCACTAATAAACGCGATGCCTATGTCCTTGATCGTTGTAATAAATTAGGGATTCCGGCCTTTTATTTTAATAAAGCGGCTTTTACAAACTCCCCTCTTGTCCAGGATATTTTAAATTGTATACAACCAGACCTCATAGTTTTGGCGGGCTTCTTACTAAAGATCCCTTCAGACCTAGTTGGGGCTTTCCCAGGGAAGATTATTAATATTCATCCGGCTCTACTGCCTAAATACGGGGGAAAAGGTATGTATGGGAAACATGTTCATACTGCGGTAAAAGCACAGGGGGAATCCGAAACGGGCATTACCATCCATTATGTAAATGAACATTATGATGAAGGAGCTATCATTCGGCAATTTAAAGTGAGTATCTCTGAAGAGGATACTGTAGATCAAATTACGGCTAAAGTGCAATCTTTGGAACAGAATCACTTCCCTCAGGTAATTGAAGAGATACTATTAGGTAAATAATGGCAGTAAAAAAGAAATTTTATGTAGTCTGGAAGGGTAAGAATCCTGGAATTTATGACAGTTGGGAGGCTTGTAAGTTACAGATCACAGGCGTAAAAGGGGCCCAGTATATGTCATTCCCTACTGGCGAAAAGGCAAAGGAGGCCTTTAATAGTCCCTACGAGGCCTATAAAGGAAAAAAGAAAAAAGATCCCGGCTTGTCTGCCACAGATCTTTTAAAAATTGGGGACCCCACCATGCATTCTATAGCTGTTGATGCCGCATCCAGTGGAAACCCGGGAATTATGGAATACCAGGGCGTAGACACCAAAACCAAAAAAAGATTGTTTAAGCAAGGTCCTTTCCCTCAAGGGACAAATAATATTGGCGAATTTCTTGCCATAGTTCACGGTTTGGCCTATTTAAAAGAAAGAAACTCTGATAGGATCATATATACAGATTCCCGAACCGCTATGAGTTGGGTGAGAAAGAAGCAATGCAACACAAAATTGCAGCCTAATGCCAGAAACAAGGCATTATTTGAACTCATAAAAAGGGCCGTTACCTGGTTAAAAGAAAATTCTTACAATACCCCGGTAGTTAAATGGGAGACTGCTGCCTGGGGAGAGATTCCTGCCGATTTTGGTCGAAAATAATCTGATATATTTTAACGTTTCACGGTGGCATTCAGGGAATTTCAAAAGCGTATATTTGCATCGAAATTGAACATCATTCATGGGCAAACTTTTAATTGTTGGTACGGTAGCTTTTGATGCCATTGAAACTCCATTTGGAAAAACTGATAAGATCCTTGGCGGGGCGGCAACATTTATTGGGCTTGCAGCTTCCCAGTTTGAGTTAGAATCTGCCATAGTATCTATTGTAGGGGATGACTTTCCACAAGCGTATTTAGATCTTTTAAAAAATAAGGAGATTGATATCTCGGGTATTGAGATCGTGAAGAATGGAAAGACCTTTTTTTGGAAAGGAAAGTACCATAATGATCTGAATAGCAGGGACACTCTGATAACTGATCTGAATGTCTTGGCCAATTTTGATCCAAAAGTTCCTTCTCATTTTAAGGATGCCGATGTTCTTATGCTGGGCAACCTCCATCCTGATGTACAGCTTAGTGTAATTCAGCAAATGGAAGAAAAGCCTAAGCTGATTGTACTAGATACTATGAACTTCTGGATGAACAATACTATGCCAGAATTGAAAGAGGTTATTCGTCTTACCGATGTGATCACAATTAATGATGAAGAAGCCAGACAACTTACCAAAGAATATTCCTTGGTAAAAGCTGCCCAGAAGATCCAGGCCATGGGGCCAAAATATGTAGTGATTAAAAAAGGAGAACACGGCGCACTCTTATTTCATGATGATGAGGTCTTCTTTGCTCCTGCTTTACCACTGGAAGAGGTCTTTGATCCCACCGGAGCAGGTGATACCTTTGCAGGTGGCTTTGTAGGGCATATTGCCGAAACAGAAAATATCTCATTTAACAATTTAAGAAATGCTGTTATCCACGGGTCCAACCTGGCATCCTTCTGTGTGGAAAAATTTGGTACAGAACGAATGCTGCAACTTTCCAAAGAAGAAGTTGATAGAAGACTCGATCAGTTTAAACAATTAACACAATTCGATATTGAGTTACAATAACGCCCTGTCCTTACGGGGCTTTTTTTTGATATGAATTATGAGCGACGCTATTAAACACGAATGTGGGATCTCCCTAATACGTTTGTTAAAACCGCTAGATTTCTATAAAAAGAAATACGGATCAGCTTTTTACGGGGTAAACAAGATGTACCTCATGATGGAGAAGCAACACAACCGTGGGCAAGATGGTGCTGGTTTTGCGAGCATTAAGTTAGATGTGGAGGCCGGACAAAGATATATGAGCAGAGTTCGTTCTGTAGAATCGCAACCTATACAAGATATCTTCGCCCAGATCAATGACAGAATAAACAGAGCCTTCAAAGAGCATCCGGAATGTTTAGACGATGCCGAAGCTCAGAAAAAACACATTCCATATATTGGTGAAGTACTTTTAGGACATGTTCGTTATGGTACCTTTGGCAAGAATAGTATTGAGAACGTACATCCCTTCCTGAGACAGAACAACTGGATGCACCGTAATTTAATTGTTGCCGGAAATTTCAACATGACCAATGTTGCCGAATTATTTGATAATCTGGTGCAACTGGGCCAACATCCAAA
>CBDUON010000103.1:0-7855 GCA_965368835.1 uncultured Eudoraea sp.
ACCTATGGCAGCCTGCATTCTGCTGTAAAGCATCTTAATGAAGAAGGCTTTACCAATATTGGATTTGCCCATTTTCATTATCTGAATCCCTTGCCTAAAAATACAGATGAACTTTTTAAAAGATTCAAAAAAATAGTGATCTGTGAATTAAATACAGGGCAATTCATAAAAGTACTCAAAGCCAACTATACTGGCCATGAATTCTTACAATTCAACAAAATTCAGGGTTTGCCGTTCGCAAACAATGAACTAAAAGAAAAGTTTAAACAAATTTTATCATAACCATGGAAGCAGCTGTAAAAGAGTATACATACAAGGATTTTGCCAGCGATCAGGAAGTTAGATGGTGTCCCGGTTGTGATGACTATGTGATCTTGCGATCTGTACAGAAGGCACTTCCGGAAATAGGCGTGAATAAAGAAAATATCGTCTTTATTTCTGGGATAGGATGTTCATCTCGCTTTCCATATTATATGGAAACCTATGGAATGCACGGTATTCACGGCAGGGCTACGGCCATTGCCTCAGGAGTAAAACTCGCTAATCCTAAACTTAGTGTATGGGTCATTACCGGAGATGGTGACTCCATGGCCATTGGCGGAAATCATTTTATTCATGTTTTAAGAAGAAATCTGGATCTGAATATCATCTTATTTAATAATGAGATCTATGGACTAACTAAGGGACAATTCTCTCCTACCTCTCTGGTTGGGCAAAAGACAAAATCATCTCCTTATGGAAATACCCAGCCTCCATTTTCTGCCGGAGAACTAGCTTTGGGGGCCCAAGCCCGATTTTTTGCCAGAATTGGTGGGAACACCCCAAAAGAGATGACAGAAATTTTTATAGCCTCTGAGAAATATAAAGGTACCGCCCTTGTGGAGGTGTTGCAAAACTGCCCGATTTTTAATGATGGGTGTTTTGCCAAGTATACTGATAAAGCGGTCCGTGAGGACAGGCAACTATATGTGGAACACGGGAAACCCATGATCTTTGGAAAAGAACGGGATAAAGGATTGATATTAAACGGTCTTAAACTAGAAGTAGTCACCATTGGCGAAAACGGAGTGGAAGAATCCGATCTCCTTATTCACGATGCCAAAGAAAAAGATCCAACCTTACACCAAATGCTGGTGCGTTTAGAATATCCTATGGTAACAGGGATCATCCGAGGTTTTGAGGATGTGACCTTTGAAGAACGGGAAGATGCCTTAACAGCACAGGTAAAAGCGAATTCAACTTTTAGGAAGACAGATGACCTGTTTTTTTCCGGGGATATTTATGAAATTACATGACAACTGATTTTTAGCTTATGGGCTCAGAAGCCATCATTGTATTTTTTATAGCCGGTGTAGTTCTGGTAGCGGGAGCGAATTTTATTTCGAACCTGATTTCACCAAAATCGGACAGTGAAGCAAAACGGGCGCCCTATGAAAGTGGAATGACCACCATTGGACCAACCTGGGTTCAATTTAAGGTAGGATATTATCTGTTCGCGATCTTGTTTTTGATCTTTGATGTGGAGATAGCCTTTCTGGTTCCCTGGGCAGTTGTTTTTAAAGGAATTGGGGCCGTTGCCTTTATAGAAATAGTGATCTTTTTATTTATACTGGGATTAGGTCTATTGTATGCATGGAAGAAAGGAGCGTTAAAATGGGAATAAATAAAGCAAATGAAGTGCCTAAAGATTTCCCCGGAAAAGTAATTCCGGCTGGGAATGGAGCCAATGTGGTAGTGACCAATCTGGACAAGGTCATCAATTGGGGAAGATCTAATTCTCTTTGGTCCCTTTATTTTGGGACCAGCTGCTGCGCCATTGAAATGATGCAAACCGGAGCCTCCAGACATGATTATTCCAGATTTGGATTTGAGGTCGCCAGGCCATCGCCTAGACAAGCAGACCTCATTATTATTGCGGGAACCATCGTCAATAAAATGGCGCCCGTTCTTAGACGACTTTATGAACAAATGGCTGAGCCTAGATATGTGATCGCCATGGGGGCTTGTGCTATCTCCGGAGGACCCTTCTTTTACAATACCTATTCCGTAGTAAAAGGTGCAGATCACGTCATTCCTGTTGATGTCTATGTGCCCGGATGTCCTCCAAGACCAGAGGCCCTTTTAGAAGGGATGCTGATGTTACAGGATAAAATTCGAAAAGAGAGCAGAAAAGATAAAAAGAATCCGGTAGAGGGGTTTGATGAAGGATTATAAATGAGGACCTATGACCAACCAAGCATTACAAGAATTAATAGGTAGCTGGCAGCCAGACCTGGAGTTTACAGAAGAAGAATCTCAATTTCTGAATATCCAAGTCCCGGCAGAACACTTGCACAACTTAATGTCTAGGTTAAAAAGCGATCCTGAAACACAGTTCGATTATCTATTTTGTCTGAGCGGAGTAGATTGGGGAGAAAAACTGGGAATAGTCTATCATCTGGAATCTACAAGCAAAAGACACATCTTAGTGGTAAAAGTAACTGCTGAAAACAGGGAAACACCAGTTTTAGATTCCGTATATGATATCTGGGCAACAGCCGAATTTCACGAACGTGAAGTGTTTGATTTCTTTGGTATAAAATTTACCAACCATCCCAATTTAAAACGTCTCTTTTTAACAGAAGACTGGATCGGATTCCCACTCAGGAAGGACTATATAGACGAAACCAACATGATTCTATACTAACAAAACATGGAAACCGAGGTTGAACATACCAATTTTAAATCTGAGGAATACTTCATCAACATGGGACCTCAGCATCCGGCTACCCATGGAGTACTTCGGTTACTTTTAACCATCGATGGGGAAATCATCAAAAAAGTAGAACCAGATCTCGGGTATATTCACCGCTCTATTGAAAAAATGTGTGAACGAGACAGCTATCAGCAAATCGTGCATCTCACAGATCGTATGGATTATCTCTCGGCTAACATCAATAATGAAGCCGTCTGTTTAGCAGTCGAAAATGCATTACAATTAGAGATCCCGGAACGGGTTAAGGTTATACGAACTATTATAGGAGAATTAACCAGGATATCTTCGCATTGCCTGTGGTGGGGTGTAATGGGTATGGATGTGGGAGCACTTACCACGTATTTCTACGGTTTCAGGGACCGGGAAATGATCAACGACATCATGGAGGAAACCTGTGGTGCCCGCTTAACTATGAATTACAATGTTCCGGGCGGACTTATGCTGGACATACATCCCAATTTTGTAAACAGGGTAAAGGAGTTTATTACCCATTTTAAGACAAAACTCCCGGAATACGACCGTTTATTAAGCGGAAATATAATCTTCCAAAAACGTACAATAGGGGTAGGTGTGCTTAGCAAAGAGGATGCAATTTCTTTTGGAGCTTCAGGTCCGGTTGGAAGAGCTTCAGGGTATTCCTGCGATGTGCGAAAGCATCATCCTTATAGCGCCTATAATAAAGTAACATTTAACGAATCCTTGAAAACAGAAGGCGATACATATGCCCGTTACCTAGTTAGGATACAGGAAATGTGGGAGTCCCTGTCTATTATTGAACAATTAATAGATGTCATTCCTGAAGGAGAACACAGGGTAACTACCAATGCAGTAATCAAATTACCAAAAGGAGAATACTATCAAAAAGTGGAGACCGCCAGGGGCGAACTTGGTGTATATATTATCAGCACGGGAACCAAAAGCCCTTACAGGCTTAAATTCAGGTCTCCCGGCTTTTCAAATTTATCATTGTTAAATCATATCGCCGTAGGCGGAAAAATAGGGGATCTGGTAGCCTCCATGGCAACACTCGACCTCGTAATTCCTGATATTGATCGTTAAAATAAATTAGATGATCCTATTAAGTATCACAGAGAACATTCACAATTGGCTTTTCAGCGTAATGCCAGAAGGAGTTGCCAGCATTGTGGAAATGGCCCTGATAGCAATCGTTTACCTTACAATTTTTGCTGTAGCCGGTTTGTTCTTAGTGCTTTTGGAAAGACGGGTCGCAGCTTGGTTTCAGTTAAGGATTGGACCCAACAGGGTGGGTTATCAAGGCCTGTTACAAACTATGGCCGATGCAATTAAATTACTCACCAAAGAATTGGTAGGCACTAATAAGGCTGATAAATTTTTGTACAATCTGGCCCCATACTTTGTGATTATTTCAGCACTAATGGCACTTGCTGTTATTCCTTTTTCCAAGGAATTTCATGCATTTGACATCAATATTGGACTCTTCTTTTTAATTGCTATTTCATCCATAGGAGTGATCGGAATATTATTGGGAGGCTGGAGTAGCAATAACAAATTTGCCATGATCGGAGCCATGAGAAGTGGAGTTCAAACAATCAGTTATGAACTCTCCGTAGGACTGTCGCTTTTAACCATGGTTGTTATTACCGGAAGCTTACAACTCTCCGAGATCATTGAAGTTCAAAAAAATGGATGGCTTATTGTGCAAGGACATATCCCTGCAGTTATCGCCTTTATGGTCTTTATGATCTCCGGGACTGCAGAAACGAACAGGGCGCCTTTTGATATGGTAGAGGCAGAATCTGAACTGGGCGCAGGGTTCCATACAGAATACTCCGGAATGAAATTCGCCTACTTTTTCCTGGCAGAGTTTATCAACATGTTTATCATAGCAGCTATTGCTGCAACAGTCTTTTTTGGAGGCTGGTTATCTCCTTTTGGAATCACGGAATCTATCCCGGAACTGGGTGTTTTTTGGTTTTTAATAAAAACCATGGCATTGGTCTTTCTAATGATGTGGTTCCGTTGGACGTTTCCTCGCTTGCGGGTAGACCAGTTGCTTACCCTGGAATGGAAGTATCTGCTTCCAATTAATTTAGTAAACCTTGTACTAATGGCTTTATTGGTATGGCTCAATCTAACTATAAGACTGTAATACTATGAGTTATTTTTCTGACATCTATCAAGGAATAAAAACACTGCTCACAGGGATGAGTGTTACGGGCAAATATTTTATAACCTCCAGAAAAGGAGCCATTACACAGCAGTATCCGGATAACAGAGAAACTCTTAAAATGTTCGATCGCTTCAGGGGGGAGGTCATTATGCCTCATAACGAAAATAATGAACACCGCTGTACAGGATGCCAGAAATGTGAAATTGCTTGTCCAAACGGAACTATTGAAATTATTTGGGACCGTGGGATAGACGAAGAAACTGGGAAAAAGAAAAAGAAAATAGACCAGTTTGTATATCACCTAAGCATGTGCACTATGTGTGGCCTATGCATTGATGTTTGCCCAACAGATGCCATTGAATGGGGACAAAATTTTGAAAATTCGGTCTACGACCGCACCACCCTTACAAGGGTACTCAATGAACCAAACTCTAAGCTAATGCCGGGAGTGGAAGATTAATACGATGGAAAGAATTATTTTTTACATACTTGCGTTTATCATAATCGCCTTTGCGATCGCATCGGTTTCGAGCAGAAAAATGCTGAGGTCTGTCATCTATTTGCTCTTTGTTCTATGTAGCATAGCCGGGATCTACTTTTTAATCGATTATAATTTTCTGGCAGCCATTCAACTCACTATTTACGCCGGGGGGATCATTGTACTGATCATCTTTTCCGTTCTCCTGGTTCATCACATCGAAATGCGTTTAGATATTGCAAAGCCATCTAAACAGCTCCTTACAGGTCTTGTTTGCTTAATTGGTCTTGGCCTCTTCCTGTTTACGCTGTATTCACATGAGTTTCAGGTAGTGGAAAATACGTCCTCCACGAGTGTAACAGACATCGGAACAAAACTATTAAGCTATGATGCAGGTGGGTTTATACTGCCTTTTGAAGTAATAAGTGTACTGTTATTAGCAGCCATGATCGGAGCAATTGTGATTGCTAAAGGAGATAAATTATCTGAATAAAACAACAAGACAAATGATCGCAGGAGTCACCATATACGAACTATTAACAGTTACTTCCATACTGTTTTTTATAGGGATCTATGGGTTTATCACCCGAAAAAATCTAATATCAATACTGATCTCGGTTGAACTGATCCTCAATGCCTCTGTGATCAATTTTGTGGTGATCAACAAATACATGTACCCAGATATTTTACAGGGAGTACTGTTTTCCATCTTTATAATTGCGGTGGCCGCGGCCGAAACAGCACTCGCAGTAGCCATCATTTTTAATCTGTACAGGCAAATAAGCTCTGTAGAGGTAAAGGATATTGAAACAATGAAGTATTAAAGAATTCATATTATGAATTACACCTTTGTTCTGTTAATTCCCTTGATTCCCTTAGCGGTATTTCTGCTATTGGGGTTATTTAATCAGAAAATAAAACCGGCGGTTTCTGGTCTTATAGGTGTCTTTGGATTAGTACTTACAACCCTTTTTTCGTTCTATACCGCCTTCCAATACTTTTTTGTCATTGGTAAGGATTCCGGTGCATTTCCAAGTCTGGTCCAGAAGTTTGTCTGGATGAATTTTACAGACACCCTCCGCATTGATATGGGCGTTCTTATAGACCCTATTTCGGTAATGATGCTTATCGTGGTCTCTACTATCTCCCTAATGGTGCACATTTACAGCAGAGGCTATATGAAAGGTGACGAGGGTTATACAAAATTCTTTGCTTTCCTTTCATTATTTACCTTCTCCATGTATGGCCTGGTTCTAGCCACCAACCTTTTTCAAATCTATATTTTTTGGGAATTGGTAGGGGTCTCTTCGTATTTGTTGATCGGATATTATTATACAAAAGAGTCGGCTGTGGCAGCGGCCAAAAAAGCATTCATCGTAACCCGTTTTGCAGATCTCGGATTCCTGATCGGTATATTATTAATAGGATTCTATACAGGCACCTATGATTTTGAAACACTAAATAACCCGGAAGGGAGTGCCATCCTGAACTGGGCTTCCACCTCCTTTATGGGACTGTCCGTATTGTCATGGGCACTTCTGTTAATTTTTATTGGTGGCGCCGGGAAATCTGCTATGTTTCCGTTACATATTTGGCTTCCCGATGCCATGGAAGGCCCTACTCCCGTCTCTGCCTTGATACATGCAGCTACTATGGTGGTGGCAGGTGTGTTTCTTGTAGCCCGACTTTTCCCTATGTACTTTTTTGTTGAAGAAGGATTTGTGCTACAAATTGTGGCTTTTGTTGGCGCCTTTTCCTCCCTCTTTGCGGCCGTAATCGCGATCACCCAGACCGATATCAAAAGAGTACTTGCTTATTCTACCATGTCCCAATTAGGCTATATGATGCTTGCCTTGGGTGTTTCAGGATATGATGGACATGATGGCCTGGGATATATGGCTTCCATGTATCACTTATTTACACATGCCATGTTCAAGGCCTTATTATTCTTAGGTGCCGGTTCTGTCATCCATGCGGTCCATAGTAATTACCTAAAGGATATGGGTGGACTGCGAAAATACATGCCCATTACCAACATCACCTTTTTAATTGCAGCCCTTGCCATTGCAGGCATCCCTCCTTTTGCGGGATTCTGGAGTAAAGATGAGATCCTGGTAGCGGTATATGAACATAATAGTTTTCTATACGCTATAGGCATCATAGTGGCAGGTCTAACGGCCATTTATATATTCCGTATCTACTTTGGGATTTTCTGGGGACCAAACAGAAGCTATGAACATACACCCAAGGAATCCCCTGCTTCCATGACATTTCCATTAATTGTACTTGCTGTTCTTAGTGCAACGGTTGGTTTTATACCATTCAGTGATTTTATAAGTCCTGACAGAATGGGATTTGAAGGCCATATGAACATACCCCTTGCATTAATTGCAGTACTTGTAGGAGTTATAGGTATTGCCATTGCCTGGGTCTTGTATAAAAAAGAAAATGAGCTCGCAGCCAGAACGGC
>CBDUON010000104.1:0-7853 GCA_965368835.1 uncultured Eudoraea sp.
TATCCGGCCTGTGTGCCTTTCCCTGCACCAGGTTTTCCAAATAAAACAAGATTGATCATATGAGTTTGGTTAATTTGATAAACATCGCGCAAGTTTCTTCCGTGTTCTTTATAATCCAGGCCATACCCTACAATAAATTTATCCGGAATTTCCATCCCAAAATAGTCAATAGCATACTCACCATTATAGACCTCAGATTTAAAGAATAGACTGGCTATCTTAAAGTTTTTTACATTGGTATTGGAAAAAATATGCACTAATTCCTGAAGTGTTCTTCCCGTATCAATTATATCCTCCAGAATAATCACGTTTCTTCCTTCAATAGAATCTGGTACGTCTAAAAGTGTTTCAACAATTCCTGTGGAAGTTAAGCCCTTGTAGGAACTTAATTTTACAAAAGAAACCTCGCATGGGTAAGGATAGAATTTCAGAAAATCTGAAACAAACATAAAAGCCCCGTTGAGAACTCCTACAAAAATTGGAACTTCATCTTTGTAATCTTCCGCAATTTCTTCCGCAATACGTTTTACCGCCGCCAGAATTTCTGCCTCAGACAAGAACAATTCAAAATTTGTATTGTGAATTTTTATCAACGTGTTTTCCTCCTTTAGGTGGGCAAAGATAACACATTGAATTCTCTTTTTAAGGGCGCTTTCCTTGGTTTATAAGATTTAGATGTATTTTTGTCATAAGTCTGGCCCGTATATCAAGAGACAAAAAAAACAGCGTTTATGAATTATTTTTCTTCCCGTTTTACTTTAGGAATTTTGGGGGGTGGACAATTAGGTAAAATGCTGTTGTATGAAACACGTAAATGGGATATTACCACAAAGGTAATGGACCCTTCTGATGAGGCCCCTTGTAAAATTGCATGTAATAAATTCATTCAGGGAGATCTTATGGATTTCAAGGCAGTGTATGACTTCGGAAAAACCGTAGACATACTTACCATTGAGATCGAAAATGTAAATTTAGATGCCCTTGAAAAATTGGAGGATGAAGGTATACGCGTATTTCCCTCCACAAAAGAATTGCGGATAATTCAGAATAAGATCACCCAGAAATTATTCTATATAGATCACAATATCCCTACGGCGCCATTCTCCCGTTTTGCTTACACTAGTGAGATCAAAGACAGCATAGCACACGGAGGTTTAAAATTGCCTTTTGTTTGGAAAAGTGCTCAGTTTGGATATGATGGACAAGGTGTTAAGATCATCAAAGAGGTTTCAGATCTGGCCAACCTACCCAATGTAGAGTGTTTAGCGGAAGATCTTATCCCTTTTAAAACCGAATTGGCCGTTATTGTTGCAAGAAGTACAACTGGGGAAGTGACCACATATCCGGTGGTGGAAATGGAATTTCATCCGGAAGCGAACCAGGTAGAATATGTCTTATGCCCGGCGAGAATAGATGATAATGTAGCTCAAAAAGCCAGAAATATTGCACTAAAAATATCGGAAGAATTAAAGCATACAGGTCTATTGGCAGTTGAGATGTTCCAGACCAAGGAGGACGAAGTTTTGGTGAACGAAGTGGCGCCAAGGCCTCATAACAGTGGCCATTATAGTATAGAAGCCAGTTACACCAATCAGTTTGAACAGCACCTTCGCTGTATTTTAGGACTTCCTCTTGGAATCACCGATAGTAAGGTAGCCGGAGTAATGGTAAATCTGGTGGGGGCCGAAGGATATGAAGGTGAGGTACATTACGATCACATTGAAGAAATATTAGAATTAAAGGGGGTAACACCACATATTTACGGGAAGACAAAAACAAGACCCTTTCGAAAAATGGGACATGTCACCATTGTAAATGAAGATATGGCCGAGGCCAGAAAAATAGCACAAAAAGTAAAGGAGACCATCAAAGTAATAAGCAAGTAAGAATTATGAGCAAAGTAGCCGTTGTCATGGGAAGTACCAGCGATCTTCCGGTAATGCAGGAAGCCGTTGAGATCTTAAAAGGATTTGATATTGAGGTAATGGTCGATATAATTTCGGCACATAGAACCCCTGAAAAATTGTATGAATTTGGGCGTACCGCTCATCAAAACGGGTTCAAGGTTATTATTGCCGGAGCAGGAGGAGCCGCCCATTTACCGGGGATGCTTGCGTCCTTGTCTCCCCTCCCTATTATTGGGGTCCCTATAAAAAGCAGCAATTCTATAGACGGCTGGGATTCTGTCTTGTCTATCTTACAAATGCCAGGAGGTGTGCCGGTGGCTACCGTAGCATTGAATGGCGCTAAGAATGCCGGAATACTAGCCGCACAGATCATTGGAAGTCAGGATTCCTGCGTATTAGATAAGATCATTCTATACAAGGAAGGGCTTAAGGAAAAAGTAATTCAAGGAGCCAAAAAAGTAAAAAAGTAATACTGCCATATATTTACCCTATAACATATATTCAAGATCCCTGTATCCTTCCCAGGACAATTATAGGATGATCTTGTTCGCTAATCTAAAAGTATTAATTGCATTCTGCATATGAAGAATTTATTGCTAGCCCCTTTTAATCAGGCACCCTTCGAACATATTAAAACAGATAATTTTAAACCGGCCTTTGAGAAGGCACTTCAGGAAGCCCGGGCAGAAATAGATAAGATCACCACGGCTAAGGAAGATCCTACTTTTGAGAACACTATTGAGGCCCTGGAATTCTCCGGAGCCCATTTGGATAGACTATCCAGCCTATTCTTTAATTTGAATTCCGCAGAAACAAATGAAGAACTGCAGCAATTAGCTCAGGAAATCTCTCCTATGCTTACCGAGTTTAGTAATGACATTACTCTCAATACTGCACTTTTTCAAAAAGTAGAAGCCATATACCTAGTAAAAGACAGCTTATCCTTAACCACCGAAAAAGAGATGCTTCTGGAAAAAAAATACAAGCATTTTAGCAGGAACGGAGCCCATCTTCCACAGGATAAAAAAACCAGATTGCGTGCAATTGACAAAGAACTGGCGCAATTGAAGTTAACTTTTGGTGAACATGTCCTTGCCGAGACCAATGCCTATGAAATGCACCTTACCGCAGAAGCAGAGATCGATGGTTTACCGGAAGGTGCCAAGGAAGCGGCTGCACAACTGGCATCTTCCAAAGGAAAAGAAGGATGGCTGGTCACACTAGACTATCCCAGCTATATCCCTTTTATGACCTATGCCACCAACAGGGATCTTCGTAAAAGACTGGCAATTGCTTTTGGCAGCAAGGGTTTTCATAATGACAAACTAGATAATCAAGAACTGGTATTAAAGATCGTAAACCTGCGTCATGAGAGGGCCATACTATTAGGATATGCTTCTCATGCTCATTTTGTACTTGAGGAAAGGATGGCAGAAACACCTCAAAAAGTACATTCGTTTCTTGAAGAGTTGTTGGAAAAGGCCAAACCCGCAGCAAAAATTGAATTTGAGGAACTAAGGGAATTTGCCAGACAAGAAGACGGGATCAGTGATCTTTATAAATGGGACGGTAGTTATTATGCCGAGAAACTTAAACAAAAACGATTTGATCTGGATGATGAAAAATTAAAACCCTACTTCAAACTAGAAAAAGTAATCGATGGGGTATTCCGGATTTCGGAAACCTTATACGGAATTTCTTTTAAGGAAGTTTTTGACGTAGAAACCTATCACAAGGATGTAAAAACCTATTTGGTCACAGACCACCAAGGGGGAGAAATAGCCTTACTGTATGCTGATTTCCATCCCAGACCGGGTAAGAGAGGCGGAGCATGGATGACTTCTTACAAACCACAATACCTGAAGGATGGAGTAAATGAACGTCCACATATCTCTATTGTTTGCAATTTTACCAAACCCACTAAAAGCAAACCATCGCTATTAACTTTTAACGAGGTAACCACTCTCTTTCATGAATTTGGTCATGCCTTACATGGTATGCTGGCAAACACATCTTATCCCAGCCTTTCGGGAACATCTGTTTACTGGGATTTTGTAGAATTACCAAGCCAGATCATGGAAAACTGGTGTTTTGAAAAAGAAGCCTTACAATTATTTGCACATCATTATGAGACTGGAGAATTACTTCCCATGGATCTGATTACTAAGATCAAAGAATCAGCAAACTTTCAGGAAGGTATGGCCACATTGAGACAATTGAGTTTTGGATTTCTGGATATGGCATGGCACGCAAAAGACCCGTCATCTATTACAGACGTGAAACAGCACGAACTAAATGCATTCAAAGACACATTATTATTCCCTGATACGCCAGAAACTTGTATGAGCACTGCGTTCTCACATATATTTCAAGGTGGATACTCCGCGGGCTATTACAGCTATAAATGGGCGGAAGTATTAGATGCAGATGCCTTTGCTTACTTTAAAGAAAAAGGGATATTCAACAAAGCGGTGGCACAAAAATTCAAAGAATTTGTCTTGAGCAAGGGAGGGACTGAAAAACCAATGGACCTCTATAAAAAATTCAGAGGGGCAGAACCCAAACTCGATGCCTTGCTGGAGCGGGCCGGACTGCTCAAGAAAACGGGTTAATAGTCCTTGTTATTTAGATAGAAAAGCATCATAACCCCCTGTGAGGTCAATCGCTTTATAACCCAGAGAATCTAACAAAGCTGCCGCTTTGGCACTCCTAACTCCTTTCTTACAATACACATAGAGGGTGTGTTCTTTTGGGACTACCTGCAGCTGATCAACAAAATTACTGTTATACCAATCAATGTTCACAGCATTATCCAGATGACCGGCTGCAAATTCTTCTGGTGTACGAACATCTATCAAGGTATACTCTTTAAGACCTTCCTGAGAGAATTCAGTGATAGGCATTGTTTTAGTGTTACCGCACCCGGCGGCAAGTGTTACAATAAATAGACTTATCCAGATATTTTTCATTGTATTAGGTTGAATATCAAAGGTATTATATTTCATTAAAAATCTCTTACTTTTGATAGGTATAAAAATAACTATGTCCGTCCACCAATTACAGCCCGATACCTGGGTAGATGCTTATGCAGACTACCTCTTTAACTATGCTGTAGTGCGGGTCAGTGATGAAGAAATAGCCAAGGACCTTATTCAGGAGACCTTTATAGCCGGACTGAAATCGGCCAAGAATTTTAAAGGTCAGGCCTCCGAACGCACTTGGCTTATTGCTATTTTAAAAAGAAAGATCATTGATCACTACCGGAAGATCAATTCTAAAAAGGGAAAGGCAGAAGTGAGATTACAGTACAACGCCAGTTCAGATACTGATGGAGATTGGCTAGAGGAACAAGTGGCAGATCCCAGTAGTCTAAAAGAAAATGATGCCTTAGAGAACGAAGAATTGGGCCTGGCTATTCAGTCGTGCATTGATCAATTACCAGAAAAACAGCGGCAAGTTTTTACTATGAAAACGGTTCGTGGACTTTCAACTGAAGATATTTGTAAAGAACTGGATATAAATCCGTCTAACTTATGGGTAATGATACACAGAGCCCGCACGGCGCTTATGGGTTGCCTTAATCAAAATTGGTTTACGCTATGATTTCTTGTGATGAAGCCGCAGTGATTTGTAACAAATCACAATACAAAGAGGCTAGTTTATCGGAAAAATTCAAATTAAAATTGCACATGCTGTTTTGCAGCACCTGTACCGCTTTTGCAAAAAAGAACAAACAACTTACTTCCTTAATGAATAAGGCCCGAATATATGTTATAAGCGATTCAGATAAAAAGGCGTTGAAGAAGAAAATTAAGGAGCAACTTTAAGTAATACTCAAACTTCCCCATAAAAAGAGCGCCCAAAAAATAGGAAGCGCTTCTACCCAGAAAGAGCTGAAATACCTGGATTGTTCTTTAGGCATAAAGATCAAAAGTACGGCCATGGAAAGTGAAATTAAGGCCTTATTAAAGATCTCTGTTGTAGATAGGTCATCCTTCAAAAAGGTCATAAAAAAGCATAGTGCACAAAGTAGAATACCTGCAATACGGGAATTCCTGACACCAATTCGCTGTGGTATTGTATGCAATTCCTCGGGATCATAATTCAGATCCCGTATCTCAAACGGGATCATCAGTACAAGGATGATTAAAAACCGTTGCAGAAGTTCTATCCAAACATCCCATGAAACTTCAATGGTAGCTTCCAACACCGGTAATAAAACTGTGGTTCCGGACCAAACAAGACTAACAATGACAATCTTCAGCATCCCCAGGTTTCGGAGATTTCTTTTTTTTGGGAAAACCGGCATGGCATAAAATCCTGCAAGGATCCCCAGAATAATGACAGCTTTCCAGCTTGTAAAACTGATAAAAGACCCAAAATAAAGGGATATCAATAAGGCAAGAAAACTCACTATTTGTATACTTCTCTGGGTAGCATTCTTCCGAAAAAGATATTTTTCTCCCTCCACACCGTATTTGATCATATTATAGGCAGGTATTGTGCCAAAAAAAATAAAATACAGCAGGTTTTTATCCAGGCTAATGTTTAAGAATTCAGTTGTTAAATACAGGAAGGAAATTACCGCGAAAGCCACGTGAATACTAGCCTTAACATAAAACCGAAAAAAAAGCCTTAGCCCTTGCATTAAACAAAAGTAGACAAACTGTTCATATCCATTATTTTTCGTTAAAAACTTTAAGGTCAATCTAGCATAAAGTGCATATTTTACGGGAATAAATACCTAATTTTGTTCTCCATTTAGAGATATAATTTTACGCCCGGATTTATGAAAACAGATTCATTTGCATTACGTCATATAGGTATCAGGGAAGAAGACCTTCCAAAAATGTTTCAAACTATTGGGGTAGATAGTTTGGAAGAACTTATGTATCAGACCATCCCTCAGGATATTCGTTTAAAGGAAGATCTGCCCTTAGACGCCCCTATGAGTGAACATGAATTTCTGAGCCATATACACGCCTTATCCAGAAAAAATGAAGTTTTCAAATCCTATATAGGCCTGGGTTACAATGAAAGTATTACCCCATCTGTTATAAAGAGGAATATTTTGGAAAATCCGGGATGGTACACTGCCTATACTCCTTATCAGGCGGAAATAGCTCAGGGCCGACTTGAGGCTTTATTGAATTTCCAAACAATGATCTGTGATCTTACAGGCATGGAATTGGCTAATGCATCTCTTCTGGATGAAAGTACGGCAGCTGCAGAGGCGATGACCATGTTATTCGATCTTAGAAGCAGAGACCAGAAAAAAGAAGAAGTGGTAAAATTCTTCGTCTCGGAAGAAGTTTTGCCGCAAACCATTTCCCTGTTGAAAACAAGGGCTACCCCATTAGGGATAGAATTGGTGGTTGGTGATCATCAGGAGTTTGTTTTTAGTGATTCCTATTACGGAGCGTTACTTCAGTATCCGGGGAAATATGGACAGGTGCATGATTACGCAGCCTTTGTGGCAAAGGCAAAAGAAAAGGACATGAAGGTAGCAGTAGCTGCCGATATTCTCAGCCTGGTATTACTTGTACCCCCGGGAGAATTTGGTGCAGATGTGGTAGTTGGTACCACACAGCGCTTTGGGATCCCATTGGGGTATGGCGGACCACATGCTGCTTTCTTTGCCACCAAAGAAGACTATAAACGAAGTATCCCCGGACGTATCATAGGTGTTACCAAGGATACAGATGGAGCCAGAGCTCTTAGAATGGCCCTGCAGACCAGAGAACAACATATAAAAAGAGATAAAGCTACTTCTAACATCTGCACAGCGCAGGTGCTTTTGGCGGTTATGGCAGGTGCTTATGCGGTTTATCACGGTCCAAATGGTCTGCGATATATTGCCGAAAATGTGCATGCCAAAACCATGGCCCTGGTTGATGGCCTGGAAAAAATGGGAATCTATCAAATCAATTCTGCTTACTTTGACAC
>CBDUON010000105.1:0-7707 GCA_965368835.1 uncultured Eudoraea sp.
GCACTTATCCCGGATGAATAAGATCTGTATCGTTGATCTGTTATATTTTCCAAGGTAAGGGAGGTAGTAAGCCTTTCACCCAACTTATACTGGGAGCGAAGATTAAGAGTATACCAGGATGGCGCAAAGGGATCCCCATTGGTATCGAGGTCATATAGATATTCTTTACTCCTTTCAGAAAAAGCGAGATTCTCATAAGAGATCTCCCCATTGTAGTTGAGAAAAAGATCTGTTTTTAGTCTTGGAAGTATCCATATTAAATGGAGGTCTCCAAATACAGGTGCGGCATGCCTGGCGGCCGATTCCTCCCCGTTATCGTCTTCTTCAATACCCTCAGTAATAGTTAAATTTGTGGTAAGCTGCAACTCATTGGTCAAAAACACTTCGGCTCCAAACTCAAACCCATAGACATATGCCTTGGCAGCATTTTGGATGGCCTGTACATTACTTAACTCCCCATTGTACATAATCTCTCGTTCGCCGTTAAAAGTAAAATCTCTTCGGACAAGCGCATCTACCAAATAGGTATAGAATGCTGCCCCGCGTAGTACTGCCTTGTCTTTGAAATTCTTCTTTATCCCGAATTCCATATTGTAAGCGTACTCCGGTTCTAACTCTGGATTTGGCACTACCACAGAACCCGGCTCCGAATCGAACACCTTACCAATATCATCTATATTTGGTGCCCTAAAACCAGTAGAGCCGTTTAGCGTAAACTGAAACGACTGTGTAGGGAACCAACTTAGTCCTAAACTCCCTGTTAAGGCTCCATTATTAAGGGTTGCATTTGCGAAAGGGAAGGCGTAAAAGGTGGTGTCAAAAACTGCATCGATCCATACATGGCTGTACCTAATCCCTGATAGTAAAGTTAAATTGGGCTTTGCTTTGTATTCTGCATTTAAATAGCCCGCCAGGGACTGCCAACTAGCACCATCGGGATAGCGAGAGGCCGCCTGGTTTTGAGAACCCGAATCAATATTTTCCTGACTACCCTCAGAATGAACCTTATTATATATGTATTCTCCTCCGTAATACAGTCGAAGCTTACCCATCTTCTTATTCTCAAAATCTATATTGGTGGAGATGGCATCCACTTTTTCTCTGGTTTTGTTAAGAATAGCATCCTGAAAGTCACGATCGTTCCTGCTTTCTTCGAAAAATTGATAGGCCGTGGTAATCTTTACTCCATCGTAGAATTTATTCCGCGCCTTATTAAAGACCTGAAGATTTCCCATAAACCATTTTTGAGGGCCGTAGTACCATTCGGCAGAACGCAAACCGGACCCGTCACTTGCAGGTCTAATTAATCGGTCATATCTGGAGTATGAGGAGGTTTCTGAAAAATAAAGTCCAAGATCGTACTGCCAATTATTGGAAGGTTTATGAGATATCTTTTGTAAAATATTTATCTGGTCATACCCTGTTGGCACCTGCTTCTTCGGGTTTTCATTGACAACTAATACATCTGTATCATTCTGCCTGTTTACAAGGACATTTCTCAAATAACGATCCGGGCCATGATTCCCCATGCGGAGATCATCAAAGTTATTGTAGGTTATACTACTTAAAAATGCCCATTTTTCAGAAGCAATGTTTACATCGGCATGTAAAGTATTTTCGTTATTGGCAGAAGAATAACGGGCATTGACATTACCGGAGACCACCACAGAATCTCTTCGTAAGAAATGCGGTTGTAGCGTAAGAAAATTCATGACCCCGCCAATGGCATCACTTCCATAAATTACGGATCCCGGTCCAAATATTACCTCTGTATTCTTTATGGTATACGGATCTATTGAAATAACATTTTGGATATTTCCCCCTCTAAAAATGGCATTGTTCATTCGTACTCCATCAACAGATAATACCAGTCTATTTGTTGCAAACCCCCGAATCATAGGGCTTCCCCCACCAAGTTGACTTTTCTGAACAAAAACCTGTCCACTGTTTTGTAAAAGATCGGCGGCGGTCTGAGGGTTGGAAAACGCTATGGCCTGTGCACTGATTGATGAGATCTTCTGAGGAATATCTTTTTTCTGTTGTTCCCATTTAGAGATAGACATGACTACCTCATCTAACTGTTCAGTTTGGGGCATCAAAAAAATTCGTTTTCCCCGCTTCAGAATTTGATTCTTGGTAATAGATCTTGCCTCATAGCCAATATGACTAATTGTAATGCGTTCGGTTCCATTGAATTTTGAAAGATCACAAACTCCATCAAAATCGGTAAGGGCAGTTCTCGATTTATTTGAATTATAGAGCACCGCATTAACTATGGGCTGTCTTGTGTCCGCATCCAATACCGTTATTTCTTGTGACCATCCACCAGAAATAACAAATAAACATCCTAAAAAGAAAAATAAGCGCATGTTTAGTTAAAAACTTCGTTCAATACTGCCAGGGATCTGGGTTTTCTAAAACCGTGCAAATGTAATTCAAAATAAAGGACAATTTTTTGTAACAGGGCCTGTCTCTCTTCTTTCCCCATCCTGATCGTATGGAGTGCATCAAAATTTATGCCTAACAGGGCAGTAAAATGGTCTAATTCATCGCCTGTTAACATTGGGTTAAGTCCGGGTCGTGGAATAAACTGTCCATTCTGCAAATCGAAATAGGCAGATCTTCCCGAAGTGATTTCCGGGTAGAAGCCAAAATACTTTGTAATTTCTAACAAGAAATACAGATGAAAATTAGCTATCTGATCATGAGTATCAAGCCATTGGAAGGCTGCTTCCAGATAACGAAATAACCCTTCATTCTTTTCTTCTTCATAGATGCTATTCCCCAACATCTCAGACAGAAAAAAAGCAACGGCATTCTTAGTGACATTGGTATGCAATGTTTGATAAGGATACGTGCTTTTCACTTCCTGCAAACTTTCCATAGTACCTTTGTTCCTGTGGGTTGCCACGATCTCTAATTGCATTAAAGGTTGGAAATAGGCCACTTTAAGCTTTCCTTTCCTGGATCCCATTATCCCTTTTAACAGATAGGTTTTAAGACCGTCAGATTCGGTAAATGCCTTTACGATCATGCTTGTATCCCCATATTTAAGCGAAGATAGTACGATGGCTCTGGTAGTTACACTCATAGGTCTTTGGTTGGGATTCAAAGATAGTTAAAAGCCCCCTGAGGAACGCTCAGAGGGCTTTAATGATTTATTGGATTTCTCTTAAATAACCCCTTGGGCCAACATGGCATCTGCCACTTTTACAAAGCCGGCAATATTTGCTCCTTTTACATAATTGCAATACCCATCTTTTTCTTTACCATACTCAATACATGAGTCGTGTATATCTTCCATGATCCCTTTTAAACGCTCGTCTACTTCTTCGCGTGTCCAGCTGATACGCAAGGAGTTTTGTGACATTTCCAGACCGGATGTTGCAACCCCACCTGCGTTCGATGCTTTTCCGGGAGCAAATAAGATCTTAGCTTCGTGAAAAGCATGGAT
Organism: uncultured Eudoraea sp.; assembly: GCA_965368835.1. GTDB lineage: Bacteria > Bacteroidota > Bacteroidia > Flavobacteriales > Flavobacteriaceae > Muriicola. Next base: position 3,455 of record CBDUON010000105.1, read on the forward strand.
GGCATCTGGCATAGAAGGCATATTGGCCCCCTCAGCCACACATATACATCCGTTCTTTATCAGGGCTTTTGCCCCATCTCCATCTAACTCGTTCTGAGTAGCACATGGTAAGGCAATATCGCAAGCAACATCCCATGGCGTTTTGCCTTTATGAAAGCTGGCCGACTTATATTTGCCGACATACTCTGAGATACGACCTCTTTTATTATTCTTGAGGTCCATTACGAAGTTTAATTTCTCTGCGGTAATTCCGTCTTTATCATGGATGTAACCACCAGAATCTGATAATGTTACTACTTTACCTCCCATTTGAATGACCTTCTCAGCAGCGTACTGTGCCACGTTACCAGACCCGGAGATGACTACCGTTTTTCCTTTAATATCTTTATTGATGGTCTTCAACATACTCTGAGCAAAATATACCGTTCCATAACCAGTTGCTTCCGGTCTTATCTTGGATCCACCCCAGGAAAGTCCTTTACCTGTAAGCACCCCGGTAAATTCATTTCGGATCTTTTTATACATTCCAAACAAGAACCCAATCTCACGAGCACCAACACCAATATCTCCGGCAGGTACATCCGTATTAGGGCCAATATGACGGCAAAGTTCCAACATAAAGGCATGGCAAAAACGCATTACCTCATCATCCGATTTTCCTTTAGGATCAAAGTCGGATCCACCTTTACCACCACCCATAGGCAGGGTAGTTAAACTGTTTTTAAACACTTGCTCAAAGGCAAGGAATTTAAGTATGCTTGCGTTTACGGACGGATGGAAGCGCAATCCGCCTTTATATGGTCCAATGGCCGAGTTCATTTGAATACGGTAACCCCTATTTACATGTATCTCTCCATCATCATCTACCCAGGCAACCCTGAATGAAAGCAAACGCTCCGGCTCTACCATTCTCAACAAGATATTCTGGCCATTATAAATTTTATGCTTGGCTATGTACGGGATTACAGTTTCCGCTACTTCCTGTACTGCCTGGATGAATTCCGGTTCGTGACCATTTCTTGTTTTAACCTCATCCATGAAGGCTTTGATTTTTGCTTCCATATATTCTTAGTTATTTTATGCTGTTACTATATTATCAATATTCCGGCAAAATTATGGTATTTAAGTAATTTATCGATCTTTTTTTATCAATTTGATAAAATACTTATCCAATGGCCTGTTCAAGATCAGCAATTAGGTCGTTCACATCTTCGATCCCAACACTTAGCCTAATTAAAGAATCTACAACCCCGCTTTTTTCACGTTCCACTTTTGGGATACTGGCGTGGGTCATACTGGCAGGATGCCCCGCGAGACTTTCTACTCCACCTAACGACTCGGCCAGAGTAAAGACCTGTAATTTTTCAACTATTTGCACCGCCTCTTTAAAGTTACTTCCCTTGGGTATAAAGGAGATCATCCCGCCAAAATCACTCATCTGACTTTTAGCCACCATATGATTAGGGTGCTCCTCAAATCCCGGCCAATACACTTTTTCTATTTTGGGATGTTTCTTTAAATAGCGGGCTATGGCCTCTCCATTTTCACAATGCCGTTGCATGCGTACATGTAAGGTTTTGATACCTCTAAGAACCAGAAAACTATCCATTGGGCCGCAAACAGCCCCACTGGCATTTTGAATAAAATAAAGTTTATCTGCTAATTCCTTATCGCGCACCACCAAAGCACCTACTACTACGTCACTGTGCCCTCCAAGGTATTTGGTTGCAGAATGCATTACGATATCTGCACCCAACTCTAATGGTCTTTGTAAGTAGGGGGTGGCAAAAGTGTTGTCTACTGCCAGGAGCAGTTTATATTTTGCAGCCAATTGAGCTGTGGCTTTAATGTCGATCACATTCATCATTGGGTTAGTTGGTGTTTCTACCCAAAGTAATTTAGTGTTCTTGTTGATCTTTTCTTCTATCGCGGATATTTCTCCCATCCCAATAAAGTGAAATGTAATCCCAAATTTTTCAAAGACCTGTTTAAACAGCCGGTAACTTCCCCCATAAAGGTCATTGGTAGATATTACTTCATCTCCCGGAGAAAGTAATTTAATTACGGCATCTATGGCAGCCAGACCACTGGCAAAAGCCAGACCGTATTCTCCGCTTTCAATACTCGCAAGAGAACGCTCCAGAGCCGTTCTGGTGGGGTTGGCACTACGCGAATATTCATATCCTTTATGCCCTCCCGGAGTGGTTTGGGCATATGTTGATGTTTGGTAAATAGGAGGCATAACGGCGCCGTAGGCGGCATCGGGTTCCTGGCCTCCATGAATGGTCTTGCTGTTGAATTTTAATGGGTGTTTGCTCATAGTCTTAGAATAGATTTACAAAGGTATTGTTCTGTTCCGGATTACCCCAATGCTTTCTCAAGGATAAAATCATTCCTACATTAAAAACAAAACTCATGGGATAAAAATGTAGTTTTGTAGTACCTATTTATAAAACATATGAAATTATCCCCTTTTGCCATCATCCTGCTGCTGCTTTTTATCATTACATCCTGTGAAGAAGAAACAACACTGGTAATGGAACCGGTAGTCTATACCAATTCTCCCTGTGCCAGCTGTCCAAATGTTTCTATTCAATATCCTAAGGCCCTGGAAGATACTAAACTTAGTAGGGCCATCAATACCGCAATAGAAGAAGAAATAATAGGCTTATTGACCTTTGCAGATAGTTTGGAAGTTACCAATCTAGATGAGGCCATTGCATCCTTTACCCAGGGGTATACAGAGCTAAAAGAAGTCTATCCGGATGAGACCATCCCCTGGGAGGCAAATATACAGGCAGAAGTTTCCTTTGAGAATAGAAAAGTACTTTCCATAATTTTGGATTCCTATCTTTTTACAGGAGGGGCACATGGATACTCGGCTACACGATTCCTGAATTTCGATATGGATAAAGGACAGGAAATAGACACTCAGGCCCTTTTTAAAGATCTGCTAGCCTTTCGCTCCTATGCGGAATCTAAGTTTCGAAAACAAGAAGAGATACCTGAAGAAGCAGCTATCAATAGTACCGGCTTTATGTTTGAACTAGATACATTCTATCTACCCGAAAATATTGGTCTTACCCCCAAGGGAATACTCTTACTCTACAACCAGTATGAGGTGGCTTCTTATGCAGATGGTCAAATAGAACTCCTTATCCCGTTCAGAGAAGCAAAAAAATTTGTTACCCCTGGGATGAAACTATAAGATTATGCAGAAGCCATCAGCTTCTTTTGAATGGCCTGTATTGTTCCCATGTGCAATCCCAAATGAAAGATATTAAAGGCAATAGCATCCTCAACATTAGTCAGGACCACATTGGCACTGGTAGTGTATGACTCGTATTCTTTGAATATTTTATTATTATAATCTTCTTTGGTCCATTTTGGCGTGGCAAGTAAGGCTTCAGCTACCTGTTGTACCTCTTTTTTTGAAACATGATTCTCCGGAAAGGTCCCCTTGCTGTACTTTTTTACCAATGCCCAGTCTAAGCGGGTATGAAGTTTACTCAATTTGTATACCAATAATTGCTGGGTTACCAATACATGGCTTATGTTCCAGAAAATGTTGTTGTTAAAGTCCTCCGGAATACTCAATAGTTGTTCCAGAGGCGTGGTTGTAAGGATCTTATTTAAGTTAAAATGTGTTTTTTCTGTTATATCGAACAGTTTTTCCATAGGGTAGTTTTATATAAAAATATAATAATTGAGTTTAAATAAGTTTCTTTGTGCCAGCTTATTCTTCAAGAACTCATAAACTATAGTAATGAAAGGCACTATTTACTACCTCAGCAGTTGTGACACCTGTAAAAGAATCCTCAAAGAACTGGCCCCTTCTAAAGAAATAGCCTTACAGGATATTAAGAGTTCTCCCCTTACGGATATTCAACTCGAGGAGCTTAAAGCCAAAGCCGGAAGTTATGAGGCTTTGTTTAGTAAACGAGCGCGACTCTATAAAGAGCGCAACTTAAAGGAAAAAACACTTTCAGAAGCAGATTACCGCAGCTTGCTATTGGAGCATTATACTTTTTTAAAGCGACCTGTAATGGTTATAGGTGAAGAGATCTTCATCGGAAATACTAAGAATGTGGTGGCTGCCGCAAAAGAAAAAATTCATCCTTGAACAAGAGAACACTGGCCATTTTGGCTGCCCTGGGAGCAACTACCATATATGGGTTAAACCATACAATCGCCAAAGGTGTTATGCCCATGCATGTAAAACCTTTTGGTTTTATTATGATCCGTGTATTAGG
>CBDUON010000106.1:0-7663 GCA_965368835.1 uncultured Eudoraea sp.
AGAAGGGATATCTTTTATGGCGATCCTCTTTTGGTCCATAGTATCCCTGTGGCGAATGGTAACTGTATCATCTTCCAGGGTTTGATGATCTACCGTAATACAAAATGGTGTGCCTGCTGCATCTTGTCTTCTATACCTGCGTCCTACGGCGTCTTTTTCATCGTAGATCACATTAAAATCTAGACGGAGGTCTGCAATGATCTTATGGGCAATCTCTGGAAGACCATCCTTCTTTACGAGTGGCAATACTGCTGCTTTGGTAGGAGCTAATACTGCAGGAATCTTTAAAACGGTCCGCGTTGATCCATTTTCTAATTCTTCCTCTACCAAGGCATTGGAGAGAACCGCCAGGAACATACGATCCAGGCCAATTGAGGTCTCAACTACATAAGGGACATAACTTTCTTCCAGTTCGGGATCGAAGTATTGAAGTTTTTTTCCTGAGAATTTTTCATGACTACCCAGGTCAAAATCGGTTCGGGAATGAATCCCCTCTAATTCTTTAAAACCAAATGGAAATTTAAATTCAATATCGGCTGCAGCGTCTGCGTAATGCGCCAATTTTTCATGGTCATGAAAACGGTAGTTCTCTTCGCCCATTCCAAGAGAAAGATGCCAATTCATTCGGGTTTTCTTCCAGGTTTCGTACCACTCCTTTTGTGTGCCGGGCCTTATAAAGAATTGCATCTCCATCTGTTCAAATTCGCGCATTCGGAAAATAAACTGTCTTGCAACTATCTCATTTCTAAAAGCCTTTCCTGTCTGTGCAATCCCAAAGGGGATCTTTAATCTACTCGATTTTTGAACATTTAGAAAGTTTACAAAAATACCCTGGGCAGTTTCAGGACGAAGGTATAGATCCATAGCAGAATCTGCAGAAGCTCCCAATTTTGTACCGAACATTAAATTGAACTGTTTTACTTCGGTCCAATTCTTTGAACCAGATAAGGGACAAACTATGTCTAATTCAACGATCAGGTTCTTTACATCTTCCAGGTCTTCCTTTTCCAGTGACCTGGCTAGTCGCTTCAGAATAGTTTGTGATCGCTCCTGGTATTCCACTACACGCGGATTGGTAGCCAGGAATTGTTCTTTATCAAAAGCCTCCCCAAAACGTTTGGCGGCTTTGCCTACTTCCTTTTCAATTTTGGCTTCTATTTTCGCTACATGGTCTTCCACCAAAACGTCTGCCCTATATCTTTTCTTGGAATCCTTATTGTCTATTAATGGGTCGTTGAATGCATCTACGTGGCCGGAAGCCTTCCAAATAGTAGGATGCATAAAAATGGCAGAGTCTATCCCCACAATGTTTTCGTTCATCTGAACCATTGCCTGCCACCAGTATTCGCGTATATTCTTCTTTAATTCCGCACCATTCTGGAGGTAGTCATATACAGCGCTAAGTCCATCGTAGATCTCGCTAGACTGCACTACATAACCATATTCCTTGGCGTGTGAAATTACTTTTCTGAAAATGTCTTCTTGATTTGCCATTGGGCAAAAATAGAACTTTAGGGAAAGACTCTAATGATTATTTTAATTGAAATTCTGCCGTAGTGAGTAATTTTTCGTCCTCAAAGACATTTAAGGTATATGTCCCTGTGAGAAGCGATCCTTCGGGAACGGTAATAAAATCGCAGACGCTCATTTCTGCTCCCTTAAAAATCAGCGTAACTCTCTTGCTGTAAATGTTGCCATTGACAGAGATGATATTGGCATTATCTTCTATGATGCCCATATTGGGGCCAAGAAACTGGAAATACAACACTTTTTCCTGAACAGTGGTCGTGTTAGGATCTGCCTGAATGGTGATACAGCCACGTAACTTTTCTATGGTGGAAGCTTTATTTGTTTTTATGGGTCTCCCATTTCGCATCCTAAATCCACTGCCTTCAGAATTTACAAGAGCCAGATAACTTTTCATTTTTAACTCTTTGCTGAGTTCAAGATTTTTTCTTCGTAATAATGCTTCCGCTTCTGCAAGGGAATTGCTTTGTCCTCGCAGATCTTCGAGCATTATACGGGTCTCATCATACTTGTCTGCAAGAAGTCTGTTGTTATAACGCAGCAGATTGTTCTTCAGCTTAATACTGTCGTATTTTGCTTCAAGGTTTCGAAGTTCACTTTTAAACTCCTGGAGCTTGTCTATGGTAAAGGTAAGTCGGCCTACAGAGTCTAATAATTGCTGAACCCGGAATTTGGAATCCTGAAGTTCAATCTCATTGACCTCGTTAAGGGCAGATAGTCTATCTACTTCTGTCTTCATTAAGGTTAGATCCCTAACGAGCAGTCCTTTTTCACCTTCCAGGTACTGGATTTGAGTTTGAGATTGCGCATAGCTGTAATAAAAAGCGATAAGTACGCCAATTACAACTGCCACCAAAGCCGCCAGCAAGATTTTATAATTGAATTTAGTATCCTGAATATCCATTCAATAAGGGCTACGTTATAAGTAGGTTTTAAAGCGTTAAGATTTGAAATTAACCAAGCTACCAAATATAATAAATGATCTCAACACGGTTCTACTACCCCATGTGTGTTTTGGATGTAATGCACGATTATATCGGGGAGAGCAGATTTTGTGTACCCCTTGTCGAGACCAAATACCACTTACCGAGTTCAATTTTTCAGAAGAAAACAGTTTAGATCGCACTTTTTACGGACGAATTACCATTAAGAAAGCTTCGAGTTTTCTATTTTTTAATGATATAGGGGTTGTAAAAAACCTCATTCATTACCTGAAATACAGAAACCAATATCAGATCAGTACCTTTTTAGGGGATTGGTATGGGTCTCATCTTAAGAAAGATAAAGGTCTTCCTCCTATAGACATGGTATTACCTGTACCCATGCATCCAAAAAAACTTAAAAAAAGGGGATATAACCAGGTAGAAGGATTTGGAAAAAGACTGGCCCATCATCTAAATACAGTCTATTGCGATGATATCCTTATAAAAACTACCCACACTCAAACTCAAACTCAAAAATCCAGGATCTTCCGCTGGCAACATCAGACCCCCTCCTTTGCGATTGCAAAGTCACATAGATTAGCTCATAAAAAAATATTGCTTGTAGACGATGTGGTTACAACGGGCGCTACCCTGGAAGCCTGTGCAAGGGCTGTCAATGATGAGGTCAATGTTGCCATCTATATAGCTACTATGGCCATGGTCCCTTAATTTTAGAAATCTACAAATTAGTTGTTTCTTTGCTCAAACTATGGGGTACATGGCTTTCACAAAGCGTTTTATTGCAGGATTATTTCTTGTTTTTATTGCCTTGGCACTGCATCAATGCGCCCGCCGTGGGAGTCCCTCCGGGGGCCCGAAGGATACCGAACCCCCTGTGTTGATCAAAGCAGAACCTGAGAACCTTAGCATTAATTTTAAAGCCACAAAAATCCGACTCTATTTTGATGAGTACATAAAGCTGCAAGATGTTCAAAATCAGCTTATTGTATCTCCTCCTTTTCAATATCCACCTGACATTAGTCCACAGGGAGGTGCCAGTAAGTATGTGGAAGTGGCAATTAAAGATACCTTAAAGGAAAACACCACCTATACCCTAAATTTTGGGCAAAGCATTGTAGATAATAATGAGAACAACCCCAGTTCTTATCTCACATATGTCTTTTCTACCGGGGATTATATAGATTCTCTTGCTCTTTTGGGGGTTGTTAAAGATGCTTTTAATAAGGAAACGGATGAATTCATTAGTGTAATGCTATATGAGATAGATACAACATATACAGATTCAGTTATAAGTAAGAGGCCTCCAAATTATATTACCAATACTCAGGATAGTACCACTATTTTCAGGCTACAAAATCTTAAAGCTGGAAAGTACAGGCTACTGGCTATAAAGGATGAAGGAAAAAATAACCTGTACGATGCGGTTACGGACAAGATTGGATTTGTAGAGGATACCATTACCTTACCCACAGATTCTATTTACCTTTTGAACCTCTTTCGGGAGGTTCCAAAATACAGCCTTCCGGCACCAAAGTTTAGTGCCGCCAATAAGATCATCTTTGGTTATAAAGGCAGAGATGAACAACTGCAGATAAATCTTATTAGCACAATACCAGACTCAATTACCACCTTAATTGCCAAAGAACCCGGAAAGGATACCCTTAATTATTGGTTTACCCCATTTGAAGTAGATTCACTGCTCTTTGAGGTTCACAATGAGCGCTTACAAAAACGCGATACGTTTACAATTAAAACACGCAAATTACCTCCAGATTCATTGGTTCTGATACCTAGTTCTCGTAGTACTATCGGGTTTCTGGATACCATGGCATTAAGTGCTAATATTCCTATTAGACAAATAGATACGTCCAAAGCATCCCTGATGATACAGGATTCGATCGCACAGCCTTTGAATATACGTTTAGATACATTAGCTAACCGAATGGAGTTTTATTTTAAGAAAGAGCCAAATGAAACCTATTCCCTATCCGTATTTCCGGGTGCTTTAACAGATCTTTTTGGATCTACCAATGATACCTTGCTTTACAAGCTAAAAACGGGGAGTTATGAAGATTATGGCAACCTTAGAATACGCCTACAGGGAACAGTTTCCTACCCTATCATCCTACAACTTACAGAGCCAAAAGGTAAAGTAGTGCGATCTATTCTTTCAGAAAAAGATACGCTGTACGAGTTTCCCCATTTGGAACCTAAAAAGTACCTACTGCGTGTCATTTTTGATGCCAATGCTAACCACCGCTGGGATACAGGGAATTTTCTGGACAAAAGACAACCTGAAAAGATCGTGTATTTCCCTCAGGAAATAGAAATTAGAGCCAATTGGGAGCTAGAACAGACCTTCTCTATTGAAGAGTAAAAAGGTCTCTGTCCTCCAAAAAGCGGAACTTAGATCTTGTAGATATTAAATGATCTTTTTGGATCACCGTATACAGCACCTCATCTTTTGTGGAAAATACCAATTGTGTCCCCAGTGCATCGTAACAGGCCGAGTGGCCTACATATTCATGATTATTTTCATCATTTCCTATTCTGTTAACTCCTATGCAATACGTCATATTTTCTATAGCTCTTGCATTTAAAAGCGTATCCCAGGCTGAAATTCTGGGCTTAGGCCAGTTGGCAACATACAACAAGAGATCATAGGCTTTCGTATTCCTGGACCAAACCGGAAAGCGAAGATCATAACATATCAGGGGACAAATTTTAAAGCCTTTATAATCCACCAATAACAACTCCTTCCCCGAAGCGTATGTAAGGTGTTCTCCTGCAAGGGTAAAGGTATGCCGCTTATCGTAATACTGATAATTGCCATCGGGTTCCACAAAGAAAAGCCGATTTGTATACTGTCCGTTTTCGTAAAATGGAATACTTCCGACAATTGCTGCCTTCGTTGTTTGAGCCTCAAACTTCATCCATTGCAATGTTTTTATACCTTCATTTTTATCAATGACCTCCGGGGTCATCGTAAAGCCTGTAGTAAACATTTCGGGCAAAACAATTAGGTCTATCCCCTTTTCTATGGCGCGTATCTTCTCTGAAAACCACGCTCTGTTCTTTCCGGGATCTTGCCAGAATAAAGAAGTTTGTATTAAAGCTATAGAAAGCTGAAGATCCATAGTGTTTTGATCTTATTTACGGGTTAAAATATCTTCAAAATGACCAAAGCCCTGCATTTTCGCATGATCTAAGGCCGTATTTCCACGGGCATCCCTGATATCCAAATCAGCACCATGTGCTATTAGCAGGCGAGCTATTTCCTGTTGATTAAAGGTGATCGCAAAGATAAGGCAGCTGGCACCCATGTTATTGGTTGTATTTACATTGGCTCCTGCTTTCATTAATTGTTCTGCTATTTCTATGTATCCCTTAAAACAGACCCCCATTAAGGCCGTATTGCCCACCCCATCCTTCTCATCTACCCGGGCTCCGTGCTCTAATAATGATGTAACGACTGCGGTATGATTGTAATAGGCTGCTAAAATTAAGGGGGTAGAACCACGCTGGTCCTTTATATGAACAAGATTTGGCTGCACCTTTAGTGATTTGTTTACTTCCTTCAGATCGCCTTGTCTGATAGCATTAAAAAAAGATTCTTGTTGCATACTCCTAAATATAAAAAAACAGGCTTCAACTTTAATAAATCTACCTCTATAATTTTATAATGTATCTTGTAGTATGACAGAGAAACTATTAAATGTCTTTGGGATGCCCCTGGAACCTTGCTGTTATGATCCTATGACAGGATATTTCAGAGATGGATTATGCAGAACAGATGATACCGATACCGGTACCCACGTAATTTGTGTCAGGGTTACTGCCGAATTTCTGGCTTATTCCAAAGAGCAGGGAAATGATCTTACAACCCCTATACCTCAATGGCAATTTCCGGGTCTTAAACATGGTGATCAATGGTGTTTGTGTATCTCAAGATGGATTGAAGCAGAAAAAGCAGGGGTTGCACCTCTTGTTGTTCTGGAAGCAACTCATCATAAGGCACTGGACTATACAACCCTTGAAAAATTAGTGGAATACGCCTATACATCACGTGCTTCCAAAACCTGAATATTTTTTTATTCTCTGTTGCCCGGGGAATAGTCCTTGGGAGCTGTTTGAGGCTGATTGATGGTGCCGGCTTCACCTGTATCATTGTACAAGGTCCATTCTGAAAAAGAATACATCGCATTTCCCCTCTGAACGAAAGCATTTCGCACGGCCCTACCATCTTCAAATTCGTGATTCGTCCCAGAGCCATCTTCCCCCACTACTCCGAAAACATCTATTACCTTCCCGAATGGATCTACCAGCACAAGGTTATCATCTCCATTGGAATCGGCCGGACTATTAGTTCCAGCTTCCAGATCTGGGACAACCCCATATATCTGTTCAAAAGAATCAGCATTCGCGGCCAATACCAACGTTTGGCCAGAATAAATTGTATGACTGCTAAGGTCTAAAGTTGAGCCCAGAGTAGTATTATCATTGGTGTATCTATCGAGGTGCCATCCCTTGAGTGATAATGAGTCAATTCCAGAATAAAATAGTTCTACAAAACGAGCAGTACTGGCATTATCCGGATCTGCGATTTCTGAAATAAATACAAGGTCTGAAGTAAACTCGGTGATCAATTCTGCACAACGCTCCTTGTTGAAATTCAGATCTGAAGGCGACCTCACAATTATTTGCGGTATCTCATTTTCCGGGTAATAGATGCCTGTGATGTTGCCCATCCCTGCTGGTAGTATTTCCTGTGAAAAATCTGCATAGCCACTATTGAGCAACAACAGCTGTTGGTCATTACAATCCATCAAAACCCGTTTAGTCATTTCTTCTGAAATTGCATAAGACTCTCCCAATTCTTCTTCACTGAATTCAATGTTTTCTATCGTAATCAAAGTGTTTGCATTCTGAAACTCAAGTTCTTCTATTGTTGTAATAAAAGGAGCTAGTACAGGCTCCTTATCACAACTCTTTTGGATGTGCTTGCCAATTGCATGTGTGGGAATCCTGCCTACAATAAGGTTTCCAAATGAAGTATAGGCGCTGCCTACTTTGAAAATTGCCTTGGTCCTTCCCAGATACAGTCCCTTTAATTGAATAAACACCTTGTCACCGGGAGAAAAACGAAGATAAGAGTCGCGAAGATCTAATTCTATTTGAATTCCCATTGTAGG
>CBDUON010000107.1:0-7575 GCA_965368835.1 uncultured Eudoraea sp.
AGGACTACCTTATTCTTACTTTAAACAAGGCCATCTCTAAAGCTACAGCCATACAGGATGCAGAATTGGCTGCAGTGGCTAAAGAAGGGATGCCAAATATCCCTGGAATGGATTCCTTTTTAAAATAAGACCAAAGCGACAATAAACCAGTACCTTATGAAAGTATAGATTCGAAAAAGAACTATGATCGATATTAAAAAGGAAAAAAATAACAGTTATCGCTTCGTTGTAACCTCAGAGGAAGGAAATGCTTTGTTGCAAAGTATTCCATTTCCAACTAAAAAAGAGCTGGATACGACCGTGAAAAAACTGTCCCCTTTAATGAAAAAGCCTTCTGTTTTCGAAAGAACGACCAATCATAATGGTCAATTTCAATTTACGCTTAAAGATACAAGTGGCAGTATTATAGGTTCTAGCAATACCTATACATCAGAAGCCGGGATGGAAAACGGCATCACCAATGTGCGTAAAAGGATCGCCCTCTTAAGCCGATCAAAGCCCCTCTAAGGATGCTATTATCTTTAAAGTATGGGCATGCATCTCCCCTGTATAATCCATATGGGTTACCATGCGCAACTTCCCCTGCCCCATTCCTATGATCTGAATATTCTTTTTTGACAAGGCATCCAGGAATTTATCTGTCGTACATTTTTCCTCATTTATTTCGAAGATGATGATATTGGTTTCTATGGGCTCAACTTTTTTAATAAACGACAGTTTCTCTAATTGCTTCCCCAATTCCATGGCTTTGAGATGGTCCTCAGCCAGACGTTCTAACTGATGATCCAGGGCATAGATCCCGGCAGCTGCTAGAAAGCCGGCCTGTCTCATACCGCCGCCCAATACTTTTCTAATCCGCAATGCCTTATCCAAATACTTCTTCTTACCCACCAATACAGAGCCTACAGGACAACCCAGGCCTTTGCTGAAGCAAACACTGATAGTGTCAAAAAGAGCTCCATAAGCTTTGGGATCCTCTCCTGTGGCAACTAAGGCATTCCATAGTCGGGCGCCATCCAGATGATACCCCAAACCATGCGCATCGCATACTTTGCGGATAGCTTTTAATTCATTAAAATCCCAACAGGCCCCTCCACCTTTATTGGTTGTGTTCTCTATACATACCAGAGTAGTAAGCGGACTATGATAAAAATCGGGTGGATTTATGGCAGCTTCAACCTGAGAAGCCTTCATCATACCCCGTTCCCCATCGACCAATTTGCACGATACCCCACTATTGAAACTTACGCCTCCTCCTTCATAATTATAAACATGGGCATACTTATCACAAATAAGCTGATCTCCTGGATTGGTGTGCAGTTTTATAGCGGTCTGATTGGCCATGGTACCGCTGGGAAAAAACAAGGCCGCTTCCATCCCAAAAAAAGTAGCTACTTTTTCTTCCAGGGCATTGACAGATGGATCTGCCTTAAAGACATCATCCCCCACTTTAGCCGTCATCATGGCCTTTAACATTCCCGGGGATGGCTTAGTAACCGTGTCACTGATAAGATTGATCTCCATATTGTATGCTTACTTTCTTAATTCGCGCAATCCATACCTATGGGTGACCCGTCTGGCAATTTAGGGGCGGCGATAACTTTAAATTCGTCTGGTTCTTCCATAAAGATGCCTATCCTTCTGGCCATTTCTTTTAAGTCGGCATCCGATGAACTCATATACTTAGTTTTAAGATCTCTGAGTACGTCATTGGCAATGGCATTGACCTGTGGATGTACCTCTTTATGGGCCGCCAGGTTCATAATGTGAAACAAGACACGATAATTGATAGTGCGCTGAACCTGCATTCTATACGGATCCTTATGGGTCTTCATCAGTGTGTTCTCTTCCAGCCCTTTAATAACTTCCTTTAAACCCAACTGATCGGGATCTAAACTTTTTTGCTGAATGAGTCGTGATGCTCTCTGCGGATGTAACAAAAACCCTAAGGTCATGTCGGCCGCTGTTTCGGGTGCCGATAGGGCATCAAAAGAAACTCCGGTTTTTCCGTTAAATGATTCACGCGTTCTATTAAATCCAATAGCTCTGGGTGGAAACAAGTTCAGCTTCTCCGAAGGAATAGCAATTACAGCAGCATCTAAGGTCTTAAAAATACTGCGTAGCGCTTTTTGCTGATCTTTTACGGCCATAGGGGCCACCACCAGCTGTCCGTCTCCTTTTACCGCGTAGTTATAATTGAGTCCGCCAATAGATTTTGATGCTGCCTCTGTTTGGTATCGGTGAAAGAAATACAAGGGGACAAAAACATCTTCCAAAACAGAATTGGCCTCTCCGGTACGGATGTTATCTATACTGAAATTATCAATGGCCTTAGCCCTAACGGCAAGCATTCTGTCTAATTCCTCACTTGCACTACTGCCGTTATCCCATAAATGCCCCAGAACATGAGCACTGCCCATAGGACGGGCATCTTGATCTGAAATATACCGCAGTCCTTGTTTTTGAGCGTTTTCCAGGATGTTGTTTAGTCCGGCTTTTTCCGAAGTACCCTGTGGAAAATCGGCATATGAATACGCCACTGTAACTTTGTCCCATTCTCCAATACCTGTATCATAGGCCTGAGAAAAATCGATTGCCCCATTCGTAAGCGTAATATACGGATGCGGGTAATCCATCACTGCTGCTCTGTTATTTGTACTGGCTGCAAAATTATGGGCAAAGCCAAGTGTATGTCCAATTTCATGTGCCGAAAGTTGTCTGATACGAGCAAGGGCCAACTCTAACATTGGTTGAATATTATCATCACTTTCCGCAAAAGGTTTGTTCATAAGCGCCTGGGCGATCAGAAAATCTTGTCTGATCCTTAAACTGCCAAGGCTTACATGTCCTTTAATGATCTCACCGGTTCTTGGGTCGGTAATACTGCTACCGTAACTCCAGCCACGGGTGGAGCGGTGTACCCATTGAATTACATTGTATCTAACATCCAGAGGATCTGCATCATCCGGAAGCATTTTAAGCTGAAAAGCGTCTTTGTATCCTATGGCCTCAAATGCCTGGTTCCACCATCGTCCACCTTCCAGCAAGGCAGAACGCACGGGTTCTGGTGTGCCGTTGTCCAGATAATAAATAATAGGTTCTTTAGCTTCGCTAATGGCTGCATTAGGCTCCTTCTTTTCCAGTCGGTGACGGGTAACAAATCTCTTTATAAGCGATTCTTGTACCGGAGTTGCATAGTCATAGTACGTAAAAGGATACGAACCAGAACGGGGGTCATAAACTCTCTTTTTATAACCATTATCGGGCAATTCAATAAATGAATGGTGCTGTGAAACGGTCACTAGTTCGGGGTTGGGTGAAACCGATCTTATATTACCTCCTTTTGGATCTCCTTTGAAAGTCATCATCAGATCGAATTCTATATTTTTAGGAAATGCCCTGGTTCGGGACAGATCGAAGGCACTTTTGGTCTTATCGAGACTATACGTCCCCTGATTGGTTCGTTTTAAACGTTCCGATACTCCATGTGCATCCTGCATTAGGAAATCGGTAATATCTATAATATAGCTGCCATCTTTTTCCTCTTCTATCTTAAAGCCGAAAAGAATGGATTTAGCAAAGGCCTGCTCCACAGATCTCTTCTCCAAAGTGTTCTCCGTAAGAGCTCTGAATTTTAGATTGGGCTGTATCAACAGGAGTTTATTACCTGCCTTTTTAAAATATACAACCTGCTCATTTCCAAGTTGTCCCCTATCTAAACCTATATCATTACTTCCTATTCCGCTACTGAGGGAATACACATACAAAAATTCTTTCTCCAGGTCTTTTACCTCCAGATAGACCTTGTCATTTTGTGCATCGTAATAAAAGGAATACAAACCTTCATATTTTGCAAAATCCTTGCTTTTTTCTGCAAACTGTCCAAAGCTCACAACACAGAAAAAGTACCCTAATACAAGTGAAGTATATTTCATATCTAAAATTTAGAAGCTAAATTTATATAAATTAGAATGAATCAACACGGCCACAGGTATAAAATCCGATTTATACTTTTCGCAAAACAGGCATCGAACTGATAGTAAATCAGCATTTTTACTATTGAATAATTGTTAAATTCCTGTCATTATTTAATTGTAAATCAGCTATATTCAACCAAAGTCAATACTATGCCATCCAAAGACGCTACTATATTTTCTTCTTACGAACGAGATCCGTCTCTTTTCGATGAGATTTATGATAAAAAAGGGCAGGTAAAAGAGATATACAAAAAGCTATTTCAATTGTATGGCGGGCATTCTATCCCGGATTATATGGCCCTTAATGAAAAGGCGAAATCTTCCTTCTTTAATCAAGGGATCACATTTCAGGTATATCACGACAAACAAATGCAGGAAAAGATCTTTCCTTTCGACCTGTTTCCACGTATTATTGACAGTAAAGAATGGGATATCATCGAAAAAGGTGCTATACAGCGAAGCAGGGCGCTTAATCTGTTTCTTTGGGACATATATCATGAGAAAAGGATCTTAAAACAAGGGATTGTTCCCCTGGAGCTGATCAGTTCTTCTGAAAATTATTTACATCAGATGATGGGCGTTGATCCCCCTGGAGGGATCTACAATCATATTTCCGGTACAGACGTCATAAAACACAATGATGGCCAATACTACGTGCTGGAAGATAATATCCGCTGTCCTTCAGGCGTCAGTTATGTAATCTGTAATAGAACAGCTCTCAAACGAGCCTTATTTGGAGTTTTTAATCATTACGAAACACATACGGTTACCAATTATGCTGAAAATCTACTCGATCTTCTTGAAACTGTTAAACCTCATGGCGTAGATGTTCCGAATACTGTAGTAATTACACCGGGAATGTATAATTCGGCCTTTTACGAGCATTCTTACCTGGCAAAGACCATGGGTGTAGAATTGGTGGAAGGGCGCGATCTTTTTGTGGAAAATGATTTTGTTTATATGCGCACTATTAAAGGTCCCCAAAAGGTTGATATCATATACAGACGAATTGATGATCAGTTCTTAGACCCATTAGAATTCAAGGCAGATTCATCTTTAGGGGTTCCTGGCCTGTTTACTGCCTACAAAAAAGGGAATGTTACCCTGGCTAATGCCCCCGGTACAGGTGTAGCGGATGATAAAGCCGTATATACCTATATGCCGGAGATCATTAAATATTACTTAGATGAAACACCAATCCTGAACAATGTGCATACCTATCATTGTAGCAGGCCCAAGGAACTGGCCTATGTTTTGGACCATATTGCCGAATTAGTCATAAAACCGGTAGATGAGGCGGGCGGATATGGAATTTCTATTGGAAACAGGCTAACAAAGCAAGAAATAGCCGCTGTAAAAAAACAGATTCAGGATCATCCCAGAAAATATGTAGCTCAGCCCATAATGTCTTTATCGGTTCATCCCACCTATATTGATGAAACCAATTCATTTGAGCAGCGCCATGTAGATCTCAGAACGTATACCATTTTAGGAAAGGATAAAGATTTTGTCCTTAAAGGGGGTTTAACCCGTGTTGCACTTAAAAAAGGAAATTTAATCGTTAATTCTTCTCAAGGTGGCGGGTCCAAAGACACCTGGGTCTTAAAATAATTAAAGTATGCTAGCAAGAGTAGCCAACAATCTATTTTGGATGGGACGTTATATTGAACGCTCTGAACACATTGCGCGATATATGCATGTAAATTACTTTTCTTCACTAGACGCACCCAATGAACTTTCCAGGTCGAGACAATTCGTCCTTAACTCAATGTTGAGAATGATAGGTGATCCTGAAGCAAAGAAAAATGAAGTGTTGAGTGAAGAGGAGGTTCTTTTTAAACTGGCTTTAGATCCTGCACATCCATTTTCAATCCTTAGCAATGTAAAGTATGCAAGGGAAAATGCCAATAGCGCCCGCGATCTGATCTCAACTGACCTATATGAATCCATTAACAAGTTCTACCATTTTGTCCTAAAATATCCGGAACAACACTTCCTAAAAAAAGGCTTATACGATTTTGCCATTAATATCATTGAAATGTCCTCTATTCTCCGGGGTAGGATTAGGAGCACGCTTTTGCATGACGAGGTGTATGCCATTATTATGCTAGGAGTTAATCTGGAAAGAGCCAATCAACTTATCCGTATTATAAACGCGAAATACTATGACGCCCTTAACGCCCAGGGAGGTTATGGCGCCAAGTTTAGCAAAAGTTTTGAATGGACCACTTTGTTAAAATGCGTTGAATCTTATGATATGATGCGGCGATTTTACAAAAAAACTCCTACTAGCTTAACAACACTGGAATTTTTGATCTTAAACCCCAACTGCCCGAGGTCCATGATGAATAGTTTAAATCAGATCTATACGCATATCCGGGTGCTCGATAACTCATTCCGATATAATAAAGATTCAACCGCCTTTCTTGTAGGACGGGTTCGATCGGAATATCAGTATAAATACATTGAAGAAATAGAAGGCAATATCAAAGAATACATTGAAGCCATGTTGAAAAATTTAGCCGATATTGGCACTAAAATGGAAAACGAATTCTTTCATTATTGATCGGCACCTTATTTTTTAGCCCCTACTAATTTATGTCTTTAGAATACAACATTGTTTACAAAGCAGAGAATGTATACGACCATCCTGTAAAGGAAGCGCGATGGCAATTCCTGATCATTCCGGAAGAAAACAATCATCAGAAATTGGAGGCTATTTCCTTTAAGAATTCTATGGACTTTCCGCATGAATTCTCTACCAATGCATATGACTTTAAAACCATAAGAATAAGGGCATTGGCTCCCTTTGAAGTAATCTCATTCGAAGCCAGTTTTAAAGTTATAAAAGAGCCTTCCAATCCTTTCGATTTTATACTTCCCATTAGCCAGGAGGATGAGTATCTAAAATACCAACAATTACAATTTAAGGTAGAACATGAGCCCTTCTTGCGCAAAACCCCATTAACTACCTTGCTTGAACATCACAGCCATTTTTTTAACTATCAAAAGGATAAATTTGTTTTTGATAATCTTCAGGCCTTAAACAAATGGGTCTTCGAAAAGATATTTTATACCCCGGGAGCCACCGATGTAAATACCACTTTAGATGAGATGCTTGAGCACAGGCAAGGCGTTTGTCAGGATTTTGCGCATTTGTTTTGCGCCATAGCCAGAAAATATGGCATTCCCTGTCGCTATGTTTCCGGATATTTACATCAGGGAAATGGTTATTTTGGGGACTCGCAAATGCACGCATGGACCGAAGCTTATATTGAAGATGTGGGTTGGGTAGGTTTTGATCCCACTAACAATCTGATCGCCAATGAAAACCATATCAAAGTAGCTCACGGTAAAGACTATGCAGATTGCTCACCATTAAAGGGTATTTTATATTCCAAGGGAAGTAATACCACCAACCACAGCGTTCAGGTGCATGGACAGCAACAGCAATAAAATCATTTTTTATAATTTACTACTCCACAAAAGTGTGTTACTTTTGAATGAAAATATAATACAATGACTACGACAGATCAGCAGAAAGATCTTATAGAGCGCCTTGGTGCGTTAAGGAGGTATCTTTGACATAGATGCCAAG
>CBDUON010000108.1:0-7489 GCA_965368835.1 uncultured Eudoraea sp.
TGTTCTGGTTCTGTCTGGCCTAAAGATTGAAAGCAGATTGCAAGAGCGGTTAGAAAAAGAAAATATCTACCCATTCAGTGAAGATAAAAGATTAATGAAAGTTTTCATATATTTTCTTTGCTTTAGACCAGCCCACCACTTCACTGAGATCTTCCAGGGAAGCTTCTTTGATCCTTTTAACTGATTTAAATTTCTTGAGCACCTGCTCAGCTGTTTTGTCGCCAATTCCATCAATACCTTCCAGGACAGAGTCGAAAGCGTTCTTACTTCGCTTATTTCTGTGAAAGCTTATCCCAAATCTATGGGCCTCATTGCGCAATTGCTGAATGATCTTTAAGGACTCAGATTTTTTATCCAGATAGAGCGGTATTGGATCATCCGGGAAATAGATCTCTTCCAATCTTTTTGCAATTCCAATGATGGCTATCTTTCCACGTAAGTTTAGTGCTTCCAGACTTTTTAGGGCAGAAGATAGCTGTCCCTTTCCACCATCTATTACAATAAGCTGTGGCAAGGATGCCTTTTCCTCCTGCAATCGTTTATAACGACGAAATACAACCTCTTCCATAGAGGCATAATCATCCGGACCTTCTACCGTTTTTATATTAAAATGCCGGTATTCTTTCTTTACGGGCTTTCCATTCCTGAAAACTACACAGGCTGCTACAGGATTGGTCCCCTGAATATTAGAATTGTCAAAACACTCTATATGTCTTGGTTCTTCAGACAGGCGCAGGTCTTTTTTCATCTGTGCCATGATTCTGTTTACATGTCTGTCCGGATCTGTGATCCTGGTTTGATTAAAGCGTTCCTGTCTGTAAAATTTGGCGTTGCGTTCAGATAGTTCTAGGATCTTTTTTTTATCTCCTACTTTGGGGATGGTAAGTTTAAGATCCTCCGGTAATGTTATAGTAAAAGGCAGGTACAGTTCCTTGGATTGGGAATGAAATCGTTGCCTGATCTCTATGACCGCCAATTGCAGGAGATCCTTGTCAGCTTCTTCCAGTTTTTTCTTGATCTCCATGGTATGAGAACGAATAATAGACCCGTGAGAGAGTTGCAGGAAGTTGATATAGGCATAGGCATCATCTGAAATGATGCTGAATACATCTACATTATTGATCTTAGGATTTACAATGGTAGTTTTAACCTGATAGTTTTCTAACACCTCAATTTTGTTCTTGATAATTTCAGCAGCTTCAAAATGCATTTCTGCTGCCAGCGCTTTCATCTCCTTTTTAAAATAATGAAGTGAGGTTTTAAAATTACCCTTGATGATCTCCCTAATGTCATCTATCTGTTGATGATACTCCTTCTCTGTTTGAAGTCCTTCACAGGGACCCTTGCAATTTCCCAGATGGTATTCCAAACACACTTTATACTTCCCCGCTTCAATTTTTTCTTCGGAAAGATCATAGTTACAAGTACGCAAAGGATACACGCTTTTAATGAGGTCCAAAAGCGTCTTTACAGTTTTCATGCTGGTATAAGGTCCATAGTACTCAGAACCATCTTTGATCAATTTACGTGTAGGGAAGATCCTGGGAAAGCGTTCTTTTTTAATACAGATCCACGGATATGATTTATCATCCTTAAGCAAGACATTATAACGAGGCCGGTATTTTTTGATGAGATTGTTCTCTAACAATAAAGCATCAGATTCAGTAGGTACTACGATGTGCTTTATTGATTGTATCTTCTTTACCATTACCCGGGTCTTCCCATTTTCATGGGTTTTGGTAAAATAGGATGTAACTCTTTTCTTTAGGTTTTTTGCTTTTCCTACGTACAGTATTTTTCCTTCCTTATCATAGAATTGATAGACCCCGGGAGAATGGGGCAGAGTGTTTAATTGAAGTTCAACAGATACTTCTGACATGGAGAAAATTGGAGACAGTGTATAACAAAGATAATTTAGCAAAATCATTTAAGCCCATCATATCAACTATTAAATTTGATACTATTTGTGCTATTTTTTATCCGTCTGAAAACTTTTTATATAAAATATGCAATTAATTATAAAATTAACATTCCTTCAACTATCTAATTTTCAAAGTATTAAACTTACATGATTTCTAATTATGTTAATTTTTATACAAAAATGTGTAGTTCGTCGAGTAAATTGATCCTTTCATAGAGTGTATGTCGTTTTTTTGTTTATTTTTAGCGCTAAGAAAAAACGAGCAAATGGACAACTATCTGATTACCTTGGGAATGTACCTTATCTTAATGCTCTTCTTTAAGATATATTTTGCTCTTTTTACCAAAGATTGATCTTCGTTTATTTACCCACCTCTAAGGACAGTTCGGCCGTATGCTTAAAAAAGAACTCCGAACAAAATACCTGAATTTAAGAAATACGACATCTGAAGAAGATGTTTATAATGCCAGCCTCACTATTACCAATAACTTACTTACACTACCTATTTGGAAACACACCTATTACCATATATTTCTTTCGATTTCTTCTAAAAAAGAGCTAAATACCGGTCTGATCATTACCCTGCTGCAGGGAAAAGATAAAGAGATCGTTGTTCCAAGAATGGCAAAGGGAATATGCCTAGAACATTTTCTTTTAACAGATAATACGCTTCTGAAACCCAATTCGTGGAATATTCCGGAACCTGTTGACGGCATTGAGGTAATGCCCGATAAGCTCGATGTGATCTTTGTCCCTCTTTTAGCCTTTGATTTAAAAGGGAACAGGGTTGGCTATGGAAAAGGATATTACGATCTGTTTCTGAGCCAATGCAAACCAGATGCGGTTAAAATAGGATTAAGCTTGTTTGAAGCTGAAGAGAATATTACAGATATTGGTCCTCAAGATGTTCCACTAGACTACTGTGTTACTCCTACTACCACTTATAAATTCTGATCAGACTCTACAACTTTCTCGTTCTTTTTAGCAAAGGCACTTTTGTTGAAGACAATCAAGATACCTACTCCTGTACTAATGGCTGTATCTGCTATATTGAATACTGGTTCAAAAAAGCGGAAAGTATTTCCCCCAAATACAGGTACCCACTCAGGCCAGGTCGTATCTATCAATGGAAAATAAAGCATATCTACCACCTTTCCGTAAAATAGGCCCCCATAGGGATCATCTGAAAAGAGAGTAGCCACCGTATTATAACTGTCATTAAATATAAGACCGTAGAACAGCGAGTCTACTATATTGCCTATAGCACCTGCGAAAATAAGAGACACTGCTATGACCAGTGTTTTGGAAGCCTCTTTCCGAATACTGTCTAATAACCAGTACCCAATACCTGTTATAGCGAAAAGACGGAATATGGTAAGCACCAATTTCCCGGTACTATCCGATATTGGTAATATATCACTGAGTTTTGTTCCCCAGGCAGCTCCCTCATTCTCGATAAACAAGATCTTGAACCAGTTAAAAACATCGACCGACTCGCCCAGTATAAAATGTGTTTTGATATAGACCTTACTGATCTGATCTATCAATAAAATAATAAATACTAGGGCAATAGATTTCTTTAAACTCATATGTGTTTGTATGCTGCGGCAAAAATAAGTTTTATTAGTCAATCTAATAAATACCTGTCTTTTTCAAATATTTATTAAAATTCCTTGGCTTGTGTTATTGTGATATTCCCTGTGATTGTTGAGAGGTTGAAGCGTTCATTTCCTTTGGGGATATGCTCTTTAGCAATGCTGCCATATTTGGAGGTAGCCTTTACCGTACCTCTGGCAGTTATTAATGAGATAGAACCACTCTGGGTTCTGGCATTCACTTTTTGGCCCCCTTCTCTGATAGTGCACTGCCCATCGTCCAAAACCACTCTCAGATCTTTATAATTTCCTTCCACCATTACATTAGAACTACCTCCGTATAGATATACTTCCTTGTTTTCAGGTACCCTGACATAAAGCGAAAAAGAGACTACTTTATGTGCACTGAGCTTGTCATTGGGAACATTAAAATAAGGTTGAAACTTACCGGCAACCAGCAAAGTATTGCCATTTTCGGTGATCTCTAATGCAAGATCTTTTTGATATTCTCCCTCCATAGTGGCCTCGAGGACCATTTCCTTTTCTTTTGAAGTTTCCACCTTTACTTCAAAAAAAAGATTAGTGTCTATCTGTATAGAAGTAACATGGGGGTTTAGGAATACCTTTTTAACAATTTTTTGTCCTAACCCTTGGTTCATGGTCAGTATAGCCAAAAGGTAAAATGCAAAGTACCTCACGTTGTGGTTGTGTAAACGCCCCTTTACGGGGCGTTGATCCTTATTATTGCATGTTCTTTGCCTCAATACTCAATGTTGCATGAGGAACTAGTTTTAAACGATCCTTGTTGATCAGTTTACTAGTAACCCTGCAAATTCCATAGGTCTTATTTTCAATTCGCAATAATGCATTCTTTAAGTCCCTGATAAATTTTTCCTGCCGAATGGCCAGCTGAGTATTCGCTTCCCTGCTCATGGTTTCAGACCCTTCTTCAAATGCCTTAAAGGTAGGCGAGGTATCATCTGTGCCATTATTACCATCGTTCATATAAGAACTTCGCAGTAAGTCTAAATGACCTTTAGCTTTTACTATTTTCTCCTCTATTAAAATGCGGAATTCTTCTAATTCTTTATCTGAGTATCTAACTTTTAAATCCTGTCCCATAATGTCTAGTGTTTTTTGATCAACAATCTTGTATTTACCTCATCAAAAACGATTTCAGTCCCTATTTCCAGCTGCTCTTCCAGAACAAGATCTGCGGTAAGGGTCTCCGTTTTAATATATTGTATGTTACTTGCAATCGCTTTCTCTATAAAACCGTCTTTCAGTACCTTAATATCAATTTTATCTGTCACTTCAAAACCAGATTCCTTTCGGAGATTCTGTATGCGATTCACCAATTCTCTGGCAATGCCTTCTTGTTTAAGTTCTTCATTGATGGTAACATCCAAAGCCACTGTTAAGCCTCCGGCGCTTGCTACCAACCATCCTTCGATGTCTTCAGAGCTAATTTCTACCTCCTCTAACTGTAAGATAATACTTTTATTTTCTATCTCAAGGGATATTTCGCCTTCCCGTTCAATTTTTTGGATATCATCCTGATCAAACTTCCCAACTGCCTGGGCGATCTTTTTCATATCCTTTCCAAAACGAGGTCCTAAAACCTTAAAATTTGGCTTTATTTTCTTAACCAAAATCCCTGAAGCATCATCCAGAAGTTCTATCTCTTTTACATTTACTTCAGTCTTTATGAGTTCGGCAACCGCTTCTATCTCCCTGCGTTGTGTATCATCCAGTACCGGGATCATAACTCTTTGAAGAGGCTGACGCACTTTGATCTTTTCTTTCTGACGTATGGATAAAACCAGAGAAGAAATGGTCTGTGCCTTTTCCATTTTACTTTCTAACGCCCTATTCACAATAGACTTATCATAGCTTGGAAAATCGGAAAGATGAACACTCTCCATTGCCTGTACTTTTGTATTGCGGGTTAGATCTACATATAAGCGTTCCATAAAAAAAGGTGCTATAGGTGCAGATAATCTGGCTACTGTCAGTAAACAGGTATGCAGGGTCTGATAGGCCGATATTTTATCTTGCTGATAGTCGCCTTTCCAAAAACGTCGGCGACATAAACGCACGTACCAGTTACTGAGGTTTTCCTGGACATAGTCTGATATAGCTCTTGCAGCCTTGGTAGGTTCATAGTCTGCATATGCTTCATCTACCGTTTTTATCAGCGAATGAAGTTCAGAAAGTATCCATTGATCTATTTCCGGACGTTCTTTTAATGGTATTTCAGCCTCATCATAGGTAAACTCATCAATGTTCGCATAAAGGGCAAAAAAAGAATAGGTGTTATAGAGTGTCCCGAAAAATTTTCGTTTTACTTCCAGGATCCCATCCATGTCAAACTTCAGGTTATCCCATGGATTTGCATTAGATATTAAATACCAACGAGTGGCATCCGGACCATGTTCTTTGATGGTCTCAAAGGGATCTACCGCATTTCCCAATCGCTTAGACATTTTCTTGCCTTCTTTATCCAGGACAAGTCCGTTGGAAACAACGTTCTTATATGCGACGGAATCAAATACCATAGTTGCTATGGCATGCAGCGTATAGAACCACCCTCTGGTCTGATCTACTCCTTCCGCTATAAAGTCGGCCGGAAAGGTCTTCCCCTCATCTATAAATTCCTTATTCTCAAAAGGATAATGCCACTGGGCATATGGCATGGAGCCACTGTCGAACCAAACATCAATAAGGTCCGATTCCCGTTTCATAGGCTTACCCGTAGGGGAAACCAGCACAATGGCATCCACAACATTCTTATGTAAATCTATTTTATCATAATTGGCTTCATCCATATTCCCTGCCTCAAAAGATGCAAATACATCTTCTGACATGTGTCCGGCCTTAACAGCCTTAGATATCTCACTTTTAAGCTGGGCTAAAGAGCCTATGATCACTTCTTCTGTTCCATCTTCTGTTCGCCAGATGGGTAGCGGAATCCCCCAGAACCTGGATCGGGATAAATTCCAGTCATTCGCATTGGCCAACCAATTCCCAAATCTTCCATCACCGGTAGCCTTTGGTTTCCAGTTAATTGTTTGGTTGAGCTGGAACATTCTGTCCTTGATATCCGTAACCTTGATAAACCAGGAATCCATGGGATAATACAAAATAGGTTTATCTGTCCGCCAGCAATTAGGATAACTATGAACGTATTTTTCTACTTTGAAGGCTTTATTCTCCTCCTTTAGTTTAATAGCTATTTCAACATCTACCGATCTTTCCGGGGCTTCTCCTTCTTCATAATATTCGTTCTTCACATACTTGCCGGCCAGTTCCTTCATTTCTGGTCTGAACTTTCCCTGCAAGTCTACAAGGGGAACCGGATTTTGATTTTTATCTAACACCAACATGGGAGGCACTTCCGGTTTGGCCTGTTTTGCCACCATGGCATCATCTGCTCCAAAAGTAGGTGCTGTGTGGACTATACCTGTTCCATCCTCGGTGGTTACAAAATCTCCGGCTATTACCCTGAAAGCATTTTGGGGATTTTCATATGGAAGCGCATACGGCAATAATTGCTCGTACCGTATCCCTACCAATTCCTTTCCCTTTGTTTCTAGTACTACGCTAAAAGGAATTTTTTTATCCTCTTTTTTGTACTGACTTAGTTCATCTTCTAAGGAGACTTCCTCATATTTTCCTTTAAACTGATCTCCTACAAGTGCTTTAGCCAGGATGACATTTATTGGTTCAAAGGTGTATTGATTAAATGTCTTCACAAGGACATAATCTATCTTAGAGCCAACAGTTAAAGCCGTATTAGAAGGTAGTGTCCAGGGAGTAGTTGTCCAGGCCAACATAAAAATATCACCCTCCACCCCTTTTAAAATTGAGGGGGCACTTTCTTTTTTGATCTTGAACTGCGCAGTAACGGTGGTGTCCGTAATATCCTGGTAAGTCCCTGGCTGATTCAGCTCATGAGAACTTAATCCTGTCC
>CBDUON010000109.1:0-7440 GCA_965368835.1 uncultured Eudoraea sp.
ATTGGCATTCAGAAAAACCGCTTCGAACAACACGGAATATGAAGTAGAAAAGGGGAAAGTGACTGCAATTTTAAAGAATAAGGACTTTAAAGAATTGATGAAACTTAATTCTCAATACGGTAAAGGCTATGTTAAGTACCTGGGAGAAGAAGATGCAATTGATGAGGTAATCATCTATGGCAATTTGGATGATAAGGGATTTGCCCTGATAAGAGTACTTGGAAAGGATATGAATCCTGCTTATTTGGTACAATTAATGCAAGCCCTGCAAAAATCTGATTACAAGGGAGAAGGACTTGGCGAGATTGGTCAGTTCTTAAAAGGATAATAAGATTGTAGAATAATTTATTAAAGCCTGTCTGGTTTACCGGGCAGGCTTTTTATTTGCTTATGTTTCTAAATACCCGTGTAATTGCTGGGGGTAATTGCGCTGAGTTCAGTTTTTAATTCATCAGAGATGTTCAGTGTTTTAATAAACTGTCCAATAGAATCCTCAGTGATGGCCGTATTGGTCCTTGTAAGCTCTTTTAAGGCCTCATAAGGGTTAGGATACCCTTCACGTCTTAAGATGGTCTGTATAGCCTCAGCTACCACTGCCCAGTTGTTTTCAAGGTCCTTAGCTATTTTATCTGCATTTAATAAAAGTTTTCCAAGACCTTTTATGGTAGCCTGCATGGCAATAAGCGTATGGGCTAAAGGAACGCCTATGTTTCTAAGTACAGTACTGTCCGTGAGATCGCGTTGTAGCCTTGAGATAGGTAATTTAGCAGCCAGGTGCTCAAACAATGCGTTAGCAATCCCGAGATTTCCTTCAGAATTCTCAAAATCGATTGGATTCACTTTATGTGGCATAGCCGAAGAGCCTACTTCTCCTTCTTTGATCCTTTGCTTAAAATAATCCATAGAAATATAGGTCCACAGATCGCGGTCTAGGTCAATAAGAATGGTATTGATCCTTTTAAGGCCATCGAAAAGGGCAGCCATATGGTCGTAGTGTTCCACCTGAGTTGTTGGAAAAGAATGATAAAGACCTAATTGGTCTTTTACAAATTCTTGTCCAAATTTTCGCCAGTCTATAGTGGGATAGGCCACGTGGTGTGCATTGTAATTTCCGGTGGCACCACCAAACTTACAGGCCGAGGGTATATCGTTCAATAAATTAAATTGTTCTTGTAGCCGGGTTACAAATACATTTAATTCCTTTCCGAGCCTGGTAGGGGAGGCCGGTTGCCCATGTGTCCTGGCAAGCATTGGTACTTTTTCCCAATCTTTTGCCAGTGTTTTCAATTTTTGGAGCAAATCGGAATATTGTGGTACATATACCTCATTCATTGCCTCCTTAAGAGACAATGGAATGGCCGTATTGTTTATATCCTGAGAGGTTAGACCGAAATGTATAAACTCTTTATAATTCGATAGATCAAGGGCATCAAACTTTGCTTTTATAAAGTACTCTACTGCTTTTACATCGTGGTTGGTAGTTTTTTCTATCTCCTTGATCGCCAAGGCATCCTCTGTTGTGAACTCCAGATAGATCTTTCGTAAAGCCTCGAGTTTTTCAGATGGAATCGACTTTAATTGTGGAAGCGGTAAGGTAGCCAGTGCTATAAAATATTCAATTTCTACACGTACCCTGTATTTCATCAGAGCTTCCTCGGAAAAGTAAGAAATTAAGGGAGTAACTTTACTCTTGTATCGCCCATCTATTGGGGATATAGCTTGTATTTCGTTAGAGATCATAGGATGTGATATCATGTAAATCAGAAAGCGCAAAGATAGCCATTAGTTTTGAGTTAGAAAGCGGGTAGTAGATGGTTGGCGGCTATATTGTTACACTTCATTTTAGCTATTCTCAAAAATGGATCTTTTATCAAAGAGTAGTATTAAGCAAGGTATTCACAAGTTCTGGTACGCCCTCTGATGCTTTTTTGGCAATGATCTGTAGGTTGAATTCGGCTGAGGTATCTATGGCGGGTTTAGGATCAATAAAATAAACAGGAATTTTGGGTCTGGCATAATACATTAGACTGGCTGCAGGGTATACTTGCAATGAAGTGCCAATTATGATCAGAATATCTGCAAGTGAAGTGATGGAAGCGGCCTGTTGTAAAAGGGGTACCTCCTCTCCAAACCATACAATATGAGGCCTCAACTGATATCCATGTTCGCATACATGTCCAATATTCAGATCTTTTTTCCATTCATAAACCGTATAGGGTGGGGTGGTACTTCTTACTTTAAACAGTTCACCATGAAGATGTAAGACGTCTGTACTGCCGGCTCTTTCGTGCAGGTCATCCACGTTTTGGGTAACAACGGTTACCTTGTAACTGTCCTCCAGTGCTGCCAGCGCCTTATGGCCTTCATTTGGTTCTGCATGTAGTAATTGCTTACGCCGTTCATTGTAAAAGTCGAGTACCAATTCCGGGTTCGCTCTAAATCCCTGAGGTGAGGCAACTTCCATGACATCATGTCCTTCCCAGAGTCCATCCGCATCTCTGAATGTTTTTAACCCACTATCTGCACTCATGCCTGCACCGGAAAGGACTACGATCTTTTTACTCATGTTACTACTTTCCCTAAAATTACGTTTTTATTATATTCGAACTATGGAAGATCCTGCCTTGGTTGCCTATTTGGAAACATTTGTTTCCAGGGACCGACTTAAGCGTTTTGAAGAGGTCCTGGCCTTACGCACCAAATATTTGACAGTGGTTATGGAGGATGTATATCATTTGCACAATGCCAGTGCTGTGATTCGCAGCGCAGATATTTTTGGAATTCAGGAAGCTCATGTCATTGAACGCAGATTTGGTAATAGATTGGATAAAAAAATAGCACTGGGAGCGCAGAAATGGACAGATATCCATAGGTATAAATCAACAGAGGAGTGTTTGCATACCCTAAAGAAACGAGATTATACTTTAGTGGCCACTACGCCAGGGAAAGACGCCTTGCCTTTAGATAAATTGACCATTACCGGCAAGACGGCTTTTCTGTTTGGAGCTGAAAAAGAAGGGCTGAGTGATGCTGCTTTGGACCAGGCAGATCAGTTTGTCCATATCCCTATGGTTGGTTTTACAAAAAGTCTTAATGTTTCTGTTGCCGCAGCCATCATCTTGCAGCAAATGACAATACAGCTTCGAACATCAGATCTGAACTGGCAATTAACTGATGGTGAAAAGGAGGCAAAAAGACTAGATTGGATAAAAAAATCTATTAAAGATATTGATCAAATTATAGAACGCTTCAATACCGAAATTTAGAAAGATTTTGTACCTTTCAGAGGAACCAACTAATTGATACACAAATGTATATTGCACTTTATATTATTCTCGCCCTTGTCGGAATTATATTTTTAATGGCCCTCATAGCACCCAAGACGTATGACGTGAATAGATCTGTTGAGATCGCCAAACCGAAATCTGAGGTTTTTGAATATATTAAGTACTTAAAGAACAATGATACCTGGTCTCCCTGGGCGAGAAAGGATCCAAATATGGAAAAGAAATTTACGGGGACCGATGGGGAGGTAGGTGCCATTAGCTATTGGAATGGAAACAAAGATGTAGGGGAAGGGGAGCAGGAGATCACTAAAATAATACCCGGTGAAAGAATTGAGGGGCAATTGAGGTTCTTAAAACCCTGGAAGTCTACCTCAGATTGCTATCTGGATGTAGAAGAGGGAGCTAATAGTGGAACCAAAGTTACCTGGGGTTTTAAAGGGAACAACAAATTTCCTATGAGCATCATGATGCTTTTTATGAGCATGGATAAAATGGTCGGGAAAGATTTTGAAGAAGGACTGGCGACCCTAAAAGCACAAATGGAATCCTAAATTAAAAATTATGGAAGCTAATATGGTTGGCTGGTTTGAAATCCCTGTGACTGATATGGACAGGGCCAAAAAATTTTACGAAGCCGTATTTAAAGTAAAAATTGAAGTACAAAACTTTAACGATCTGTTAATGGGCTGGTTTCCTTTTGCTCAGGGAAAAATGGGAGCTTCGGGTACTCTGGTAAAGCAAGCTGATTTTTATCACCCCAGTAAAACGGCCGGAGCTCTGCTATACTTCTCATCTAAAGATGTGCAGGAAGAAGTAGACAGGATAGAAAAGGCAGGAGGCAAAATTCTGCAAACTAAAAAACTTATTAGTGAGGACATAGGCTATATGGCCTTATTTATTGATAGTGAAGGCAACAGAATAGCGCTTCATTCGCGTCAATAAAATTATAAATAAAAGATCGGGGCTTCCGCCCGGGCTCCTAATCGCATTGGCAGGTAGCTAGTCCCAATACCTCTTGAGACATACATCAGCGATTGTTCACTTTTATACCAACCGTCCAAATATTTACCACTTCCTCCGGGTTTGTAAAATTCTTTTCCGAAAAATTGAATTTGACCCCCATGAGTATGCCCACAAAGAACTAGGGTGAGATTTACCTTTAATTCCTCGTTCAACAGATCTATAGAATCTCTGTATTCCGGGCAATGGTTCAAGACAATTGTGTTTAAGGATCTATTGATATTTTGTATTGCTATCTTATAATCTGGTGAACCTCTGAGCAGATCATCGATTCCAACGATGTTAATTTGCCGTTTCCCTTTTGTAAAAGTCAAGGAATCATTGATGAGCAATTTTCCATTGTATTTTCCGAACAGGTCGTTATACATTTCTGATGTCACCCTGCCATCATATTCTTTATTACCCATTATGACAATTTTGGGTATTTCTAATGGAATCAACTCTAAAAATGCTTCCAACAAGGGCAATTGATTGGGCCTATTGATAGAATCCCCGGTAAAAAATAACAGATCGGGTTTTTCTTTGGCAATTCTATCGCCTATCCATTTGTGATATTTCTTAATCTCCCTAATATGGAGATCTGTAAGTTGAATGACCTTTATGGTGTTTTCACCTCCTTCGCTTATATCGTGCCTGGACCATTTAACAATGTACTTTTCAATCCAAAAGGCATCAAGAAAGAGAAATCCCATAAGTCCTAGAAAAGACAAGATCACAAATTTTCTCCTGCTAATTTTCATATTATTCCTAGATACTTATTGAGAGAATAGGAGATTATTGCGCTAATTCTAACAGTGCCACAGAATAGGCGTTATCCAGAATTACACGTCCTTTCTTTACTTCAACCTTTGTCTGAGAGTAGGTATCAAATAACTGGGTGCCATCGCCAAAAAATCCTTTAACCCAAAGTGATTTTTTTCCTTTTGGCAGGTCAAGTCCAACCACTACTTTATCCTTAAACTCACCATCGGTATATGATCTGCTAAAAACATAAGGTTTTTTAGCTAAACGCTTGTGTCTGCCAGCCCCAATAGCGGGGTGATGATTTCTAAACTGACCTAATTTTTGCCAGTGTGTTAGGATCTCCTGTGTCTTAGGATCACTTATTTCTTCCCAGTTCATAAAGGATCGTAACGTAGCATCACCCACAGTGCCTTCAATAGTGAGATCTCTGGAGGTTTCATCTCCGTAATACACCTGAGATGCACCCGGAGTTAGTAATAGCACATTAGCAGAATAAAATGGTTTTTTTCTGTCCTTGTCGAATGGACTATCATCATCATGAGAGGTAAGGTAATTAAGTACGCTTACCCCATTTAATTTAGAATGTAACAGGCTGCTGTATTTTTTAAAGATCTCTTCATAATTTTTTTCGGCGTCTGTTTTTAATTCAAAATTGATAAGGCTATTAAAACCATTGGCGAAATAATCTACTTTTTTATCGCCAAAATCAAAATACCGCCCTCCCGAAATTCCATAATTATAGGCTTCACCAACCATAAAGAAAGGGGTATCATCTAGTATCTCCTCCTCATGTTTCTTTTTCCAATTTTCAAAAGCATAGGAAGCTTCTTTGTGCAATTCTGCCCAGGCCTTTTCGTCTGCATGCTTTACTGTATCTACCCTAAATCCATCTACACCAAGTTCATTGACATAATCTGTTAACCATTTGATGATGTAGAATCTTGGTGCTCTGGGATAGCCTGTTCTGTCAAAGAACAGCTCAAGTTCGTCTAGTTCAATGCTAAGTCTTCCCTCATTCTTCCACTTGGCCAATAAGGCATCGGGCAGATCTACAGCTTCGTCAGTAGCCGTGCGTATATCCGGTAGATTGGCTACCAGGGTACAGGCAGTAGTGGATTCGTAATTTTCAAAGGTACAGGCAGGTTCTGTGATCACCCATTCCACCGGCCAGACCGGGTCTTCCTCTGTAACCGGACCAGTATGATTTAAGACAACATCCATAAGAATTCTGATACCTTTCTCATGAGCTTTTTTTATCATTTTTTCCAGATCCTTTCTGCTGCCAAAATTGGGATCCAGGGCAGTCCAGTCTTTTGCCCAATACCCATGGTAAGCATAGGTATTTCCTGTTCCTTCATCCGTAGCACCGTGAATCTGTTCCACTACAGGGGTAAACCAAATCGCATTGATTCCGAGATCTGTAAAGTAGCCTTCTTCAATTTTTTGAGTGATTCCCTGAATATCTCCACCCATAAAGCCTCTCAATGGTCCGGTTTCCTCCGTCCTGTTGAAATTGATGTCGTTTTCTGGATTGCCATTGTTAAAACGATCCGTAAGTAAGAAATAAATATTAGCAGCGGACCAGCGAAATGGGACAGTTTCTTTAACAATTTCAGGAGTATCGTTTTGAACAATTACAGCTTGTGATTTTGTAACTGAAGAATCCTTGCACGCTATAAAAAGGACCATTAAACATATAAAAGCCAGTAATCTCTTCATTAATTGGTGTATTTGAGGAATTCCTACATCAAACCCGGAATAAAAAAACAAGGATTTCCTTGTCTTATCTATTAGATCAGGCAGACCTATTATTTTTTTTAAAGCTATAAAATGATCTTGGATTAATAAAATTTAATTGCCCCGATCTTATTGCTTCAACAGAGCACATAATAGCATGAACTCCATTGACCTATGAATCACCTTTTTCTATTAAGGACCTTGTAGTCTTCATAACAACTACTTATTGCATCTAGTATCTGAAGATCGTTGGCAGTGGTGATAAAGGATTTAGAGAAATTACAGTTAGAGAGGATATCCTCAATATCTACTTTTTCCAGTTGCAGCAGCTCGGTAAGGGTCTCCCTGTCGAATTTTGATGCCAGAAGATCGCGTATTTCATCATCTTCCTTGATCAATCTTAATTTCCGCATCTGATTTGGCTTTTTGCCAAAAAGATTCCGCAGCAGATCGGCCGGATTCAAAATAGCTCCCAATACCTTTGTAACCGCACTGGGATTCTTGTTGCCGGCTTCATAGCTTTTTGAAAGCCCGGAAATGCTGTACTGGTAAGCTGTATTTATCGGAAGATTTTTAACATCAATTTCTAAATACCCAGTGAGTTGGTAGGGTCTAACGATTACCTCTTCCAAAGCGTAGGCCAATTCTGTAA
>CBDUON010000110.1:0-7219 GCA_965368835.1 uncultured Eudoraea sp.
CACCCCTTTAATATTTCTGTTCTGATAGGCTCCCAATAAAGAGGTAGCATATTTTTCAGAAATTGTTTCTTCTGCAAAGATGATTTTTGACTGTTGACTTTTCGCTCCCTCTATAAAGACCTCAGTGGTTTCCTCTTGTTTTTCACTAATAACTACCGGGGTAAACGGTTTAATGATTCCGGCCTTCTCAGAGGCAATCTTCTCAATAGAATCGCCCAGAAAATCTGTATGGTCCAGGCCAATATTTGTAATAAGACAGACTTCTGGATTAATGATATTGGTAGAATCGAGCCTGCCGCCCAAGCCCACTTCTATAACGGCAATATCTACCTCTTCTTTTGAAAAGTGATCAAAGGACATGGCCACAGTCATCTCAAAAAATGACATATGGTTCCGTTCAATATATCGCTTGTTTTCTTTTATAAAGGATACAACCTCCTTCTCTGGTATCATCGTACCATTGATCTTTATCCGTTCCCTGAAATCTCTTAGATGAGGTGAGGTGTACAACCCAACTTTATATCCTGCTTCCTGCAGGATGGAGGCGAGCATATGACTGCTAGACCCCTTGCCATTGGTGCCGGCCACATGTATACTTTTAAAATTATGCTGAGGTTCCCCAAGATGGGTAGCAAAAGACTGTATTCCCTGAAGTTTTCCGTTATAGGCCGTAGCCCCTTTTTGCTGGTACATTGGAAGTTGAGCAAACATCCAATCTAAGGTTTCCCTGTAGGTCATGAATTATTCCCCCAGTTTAAAATTGACGACCACAAAACCTACCTGCTGGTTTGGTGCCTTAGCATCGGAATTCCAACTGTGGAGAAATGCTGTTTTTCTCGCAGGCTCCAGCAAGCATGGGTGATTATTTGTAGTTCCCTTTACCCCCGGGGTAGCATCTATAACTTTTCCATTACGGTCTACCACTATCTTAACCACTACTCTGCCTTCTTCATTGCACTCTTGCTGTACTTTCCCCTGATTTGCCAAGGACCTGCCGTTTAATCCGTAGCCACCTGTTCCACTACCAGATCCCGGACTGCCGTAATAACTTGTCGCATATGGATCTCCGTTAAGTTGCCCTTTGTCTCCGGGCTGAGAATCATCACCTTCACTACCCTGAGCTGTTCCATCGGAGTTATTTAAACCTCCCATAAGCGCATCCAATTTCTTTTTCTTGGCTTCTTCTTCCTGCCTTGCCTTTTCTGCAGCCGCCTGTTTTGCGCGTTCCACCCTTTCGGCTTCCTCTTTGACTTTTCTGGCAGCCTCTTCTGCTTTGCGTTTTGCTTCGGCCTGTTGTTTTATAAGGATAGATTCTTCATTATCCTGAGTGAGTACCTTTTCTGCTTCCTTTACGGGTGTAACCGGCTCTGAAATAGGCTCTTCTGTTTTCTCAGGTAGCTGTTCTGTTATTTGTTCGGTAACTTCTGGAGTTTCGTTCTGCTGGGGTTGTAACTTTTCTTTTGGTTGTACCCTGCCCGACCCGTATTCCATACTGCCAAAATTGACGGTAATACCATTCTCAATTGGAGGCTCCATATAGGTAAGACCTATATAAAAAAGCAATAGCAGAAATGCACTTAACAGGAAGACCGTAAGTGAGAAGGATTTTTTCTTGTGTCTCGTATCTAAAAACGACATTAATTAGGTCGCACGGCAAGGATCACCTTGTAATTATTCTTATTGGCAATGTCCATTACATTCACGGCCTCTTTAATGGCCACACTTTCTTCTGCCCTTAGAATAACTGTTGGGTTCTCTTTCCCTTCCAATGCTTTTTTTAGTTCAATTTCAATATAGGCTCCGTTGATCTGCTGATTGTTAACGAAGTATTCAAGATTCTTGTTGATGGAAACAGAAACGTTCTGCGTATTGGTCGATTTTCCTTTTGCCTTTGGCAATAGCATATCCAGCGCATTAGGCGAATTTGCCGTTAACATAAAAAAGATAAGCAATAGGAATACAATGTCTGTCATAGATGACATACTAAACTCCGGACTGATCTTATTTCTACCTTTCAATTTCATGGGAAGTAATTAAACAGGTTCGTTTAAAAGATCCAGGAATTCTACGGCATTGGCCTCCATCTTATGGATAACCTTATCTATTCGGTTCACTAAATGATTATAACCCATATAAGCTATGATCCCAACAACCAAACCTGCAACGGTAGTGGTCATGGCCGTATATATTCCCGAAGCCAAAGCTCCCATTTCCGCTTGTCCGCCGCTACTTGCCATCTGATGAAAAGCAAGGATCATACCTATGACGGTTCCTAAAAACCCTATCATGGGTGCAGCTCCCGCCACAGTGGCCAGAACATTTACGTTCTTTTCCAGTTTATATACTTCTAGAGTTCCCGCATTTTCAATAGCCGCATTGATGTCGTCCAAAGGCTTACCTATCCGTGATACCCCTTTTTCCGTTAAGCGGGCTACAGGAGAATCTGTTTGGGCACATAAAATCTTAGCAGCCTCTAGCTTACCATTCATCACGTGATCCCTGATCTCATTCATAAAATTCTTGTCGATCATAGAAGCCGCCTTAACGGCCATTAATCGCTCAAAATAAATGTACAGGGCCACCGCAAGCATTGCGAATAATACCGAAATAATGAGGATACTCCCAGTACCCCCACTTAAGATTAGATCAATAACGGAAAGTGTTTTTTCTTCGGATATAACCTCCCCTGCTTGTGACTCATTCACAAGATCTTGAAACATTACCATATGCATTCTCTTATTAATTTGCCCCTATAACGGTAATCTGAGGATTTAATTATGCGTTCAATACTAAATTTCGAATTAATACAAAAGTAGCCGATCCTGCAAGGAAACCAACCAGTGCCAACCATGCTATTTTCCTGAAATACCAGAAGAAATCTATTTTCTCCATTCCCATAGCTACAACTCCAGCTGCAGAACCAATAATAAGCATACTGCCACCGGTACCCGCAGAAAATGCTATAAAATGCCATACCGGGTCATCGATGGGTATAGAGAACATTCCCATACTCGCCGCTACCAATGGCACGTTATCAATAACTGCAGAACCTACCCCCAGAATTAATACCACAAGATCGGACACGGTCTCACCCGCAGATTCAGTCCCTAACATCGGCATAGTCTTATCGAGTACTTCGGCAAATTCAAATAACATCCCCAGGGATTCCAGGGCCGCCACAGCTAAAAGTATCCCAAGAAAGAAAAGTATACTTGGTAATTCTATTTTAGATAGTGAAGAGTGCACCGGACTGTGATGTGAAGCTGCATCAGAATCTGAATCAACAGAAGATATGCTGATTTTTGCATTACTGTAGATCTCTGCAAAGGCTGCCACCACTGCCAAAGACAACATCATCCCAACATAAGGAGGCAAATGGGTTATGGTCTTAAAAAAGGGAACAAAAACTATAGATCCCAATCCTAAGTAAAGCATGGTTGCCCCATAGGGTGATTTTGGTTTTTCCTCTTCTTCCAGATCGCCTTCAATCTCTCCTTTAAAAACTTTGTATCGCAAGGCGAATAAAACCGGAACAATCATACAAACTACAGACGGCACAAATACATGTTCCACAAGCTGCAAAGCCGTAACTTTATTGGAGATCCATAACATGGTAGTGGTAACATCTCCAATAGGAGACCAGGCCCCGCCCGCATTTGCTGCAATAATGATCATACCTGCAAACCAAAGTCTCATTTCACGTTCTCTGATAACTTTTTGCAAAATAGTAATCAATACAATAGTTGCTGTTAGGTTATCTATAATGGCCGATAGTATAAAGGCCAAAATGGAAAAAAGCCATAATAATTTTGATTTCTTCTTGGTTCGTATATATCCTTTTATAGTTGCAAAACCATCAAAATAATCTATGATCTCCACAATGGTCATGGCACCTAAAAGAAAAACAATTATCTCCGCAGTCTTCCCTAAATGGTGTAAGAGAATTTCATCCAAATGACTGGGTTCCAATTCCTTGAGAGTTGTATTAACCTCAAAAACAGGCATGTGCGTTAAAGCAATGATCGCCCATAGAATAGCCATCATCGCCAAAGCGGGGATTAGCTTATCTATTTTTAAATTGTGCTCTAAGGTGATTGCTAAATATCCTGCAATGAAGATAATAATGATAATGGTTTCCATACTAGTTGGTGTTTATAGTAGTTGTTTAAGTGCTATTTCAAAAGCGGTCTTACTCAAATTAATTTTAGTAGGATTTTGCCTAAAGATATTCAAAATTGCTTTTCTAATGACATCAGAAGTGTCATTAAATATCAATTCATCATCCATTGCCACCCTTCCTTCCATAAAATATGCAAAAACCCGGGCCATTCCGCAATTGGAAATAAAGTCTGGAATAAGACTAACCCTTTCATCTGTATATTCCATAATAGGCCCAAAAAATATCTCCTTATCTGCGAAGGGCACATTGGCACCACATGAGATAACCTCTAGTCCGGATTCCATCATTTCAGAGATCTGACCCTGAGTGATCAATCTGGAAGCCGCACAAGGTGCAAAGATCTCCGCAGGCAAACTCCAGATTCGTTCATTCATCTCTGTAAAAGGGATCATCTTATCCGGATCGGCAATAAGGGTATTCCCCTTTTTATGAAGAAAGAAGGTTTTTATCTCATCAAAAGAAAATCCATTTTCATTTATCACTCCCCCTTCCCGGTCTATGATTCCCACAACCTTGGCACCCATCTGTGCCAGATAAAAGGCCGCAGCTGCTCCTACATTCCCAAAACCTTGTACAACCGCCTTTTTCCCAATGACAGAGCCGCCAGAGATATTGTAGAAATGCTTTACAGCTTCCGCTACCCCAAATCCGGTGATCATGTCAGCCACTGTATATTTTTGACTTGTATCCGGAGAGTACATAGAGCTTTCCAATACTTTAATTACTCCAAGACGCAATTGTCCGATACGGTTTATTTTATCTGCCTCTGTTGGCTTAAAATGCCCGTTAAATACACCTTCCTGCGGATGCCATACACCTGCATCCTCAGTAATTGGGATTACTTCATGGATCTCATCCACATTGAGGTCGCCCCCGGTCCCGTAATAACTTTTCAGCAAGGGAGCCACGGCACTATACCAGCGCTCTAAAACTCCTTTCTTTCTTGGATCATTTGGATTAAAATTTATACCGGATTTGGCTCCTCCAATAGGCGGCCCCGAAACCGTAAATTTTACTTCCATGGTCTTTGCAAGAGACAATACTTCATTCATATCGAGGCCTTCGCGCATTCTTGTGCCACCTCCGGCAGCTCCTCCGCGCAGGGAATTTATGACAGTCCAACCTTCAGCTTCCGTTTCCGGATCCTTCCAGTTAAAAACTATTTCTGGTGCTTTATTTTCATACTTCTTTAATAGATCTTTCATTTGGGATATGGATTATATTATGAGCAATTCATTATAAACAGGCCAAACAGGGCCTTCGCATCAAATTTAAATTTTCATCTAAGCTAATGTTGTCTCATAATTCCAATATGCTATTTAATTCTATTCACCTCGCAACAAATATAAAAATATTGAGGAGGTATAAAAGTATTTTATGGGAGCGTAGTTCCAAACTTCACAAAAAGATGTTTTGTGGTATTCTCAAATTGACGGTGTAATCATTGAATAATTTCCAATCAAGATGTATATTTGTAGGCCTTTTTTAACAATATACTAAGTACTATGGATTTTACACTTTCTGAAGAACAATTGATGATTCAACAGGCGGCGCGCGATTTTGCGCAACAGGAACTATTGCCAGGAGTCATTGAAAGAGACGAAGCGCAAAAATTCCCAACCGAGCAGGTTAAAATGATGGGAGAATTAGGATTTTTAGGGATGATGGTAGATCCCAAGTATGGCGGAAGCGGACTTGACACATTATCGTATGTCCTGGTCATGGAGGAGCTGTCTAAAGTAGATGCCTCTGCCTCTGTTATTGTTTCGGTAAATAATTCTTTGGTATGCTGGGGGTTAGAAACTTTTGGCAATGAGGAACAAAAGCAAAAATATTTAACTAGACTGGCGACCGGAGAGATCATAGGAGCATTTTGCCTTTCTGAACCGGAAGCGGGCAGCGATGCCACCTCACAAAAAACGACCGCCATTGACAAAGGTGATCACTATCTCCTTAATGGCACTAAGAATTGGATCACCAATGGTAACTCTGCCGATGTCTACCTGGTCATTGCGCAAACTGATGTAAAAAAAGCGCATAAGGGTATCAACGCCCTGATCGTTGAAAAAGGTATGAAGGGATTTGAAATAGGTCCTAAAGAAAACAAATTAGGTATCCGGGGCAGCGATACACATTCACTTAATTTTAATGATGTAAAAGTCCCAAAAGAGAACAGGATAGGGGAAGACGGTTTCGGTTTTAAGTTTGCTATGAAAACCCTGGCGGGTGGAAGGATTGGGATCGCAGCTCAAGCATTAGGAATTGCCGCAGGCGCCTATGAAATGGCCTTGAAGTATTCCAAGGAACGGAAAGCTTTTGGAACGGAGATCAGTAACCATCAGGCCATTGCCTTTAAGCTGGCCGATATGCATACACAAATTGAAGCCGCACGTTTTCTGGTATATAAATCCGCATGTGATAAAGATAACCATGAGAACTATGACCTTTCTGGCGCCATGGCGAAATTATACGCTTCACAAGTAGCTATGGATACAACCGTTGAGGCAGTTCAGATTCACGGTGGGAATGGTTTTGTTAAGGATTATCACGTAGAGCGACTTATGCGAGACGCGAAGATCACCCAGATATACGAGGGTACTTCTGAAATTCAAAAGATCGTTATATCCAGGAGTATTTTAAAATCCTGATTTAGAAATTCTTTTTACCCTACAGCACACAATTCAGAACATTCTTGATGAAATAGCAAAAGACCCTCCATTTGGGTCTTTTTTTTTAGAATACTCCATTATTAAAATCCCATTTAAGGAGCGATTTAAAATGCATTTTGCATATATATTAACGTATTTTTTAAAACGTTGCATTTTTTCTATCATCCACCACTAAAACATAGATGAATCTCAGTGTTTTTGGTATTTTTGAGTAAATACGAAAATAGATGTTGAAGAAGCAAGGATTGTATTTGCCGGAGTTTGAACACGACAACTGTGGTGCAGGTTT
Source organism: uncultured Eudoraea sp. (assembly GCA_965368835.1). Lineage (GTDB taxonomy): Bacteria > Bacteroidota > Bacteroidia > Flavobacteriales > Flavobacteriaceae > Muriicola. The sequence goes on from CBDUON010000110.1 coordinate 7,139, forward strand.
TATTTGCAGCCTGAAAGGAAAAAAATCGAATGACATAATACATAAGGCCCTCGAAATTCTAGACAAATTAGAACACAGGGG
>CBDUON010000111.1:0-7135 GCA_965368835.1 uncultured Eudoraea sp.
ACTCCTACTGAGGTCAATGATTATCCTGGATTTGTAGCCAACAGAATATTAATGCCTATGATCAATGAGGCCATTGAAACCCTGTACAATGGTGTTGCTGGTGTAACTGAAATAGATACGGTGATGAAATTAGGAATGGCACATCCTATGGGGCCTTTACAGCTCGCAGATTTTATTGGTCTGGATGTGTGTTTATCTATCCTGAACGTCTTGTATGATGGCTTTAAAAATCCTAAATATGCCCCATGCCCTTTGCTGGTAAATATGGTAATGGCAGGAAAATTGGGAATAAAGTCGGGTGAAGGCTTCTACGACTACTCCGAAAGCAGGAAAGCAGAAAAGGTATCTTCCCAATTTAATAAGGCATAATGGCAGTTGTAAAACCTTTTAAAGCTATTAGGCCGGCTGCTGATAAAGTTGCTCATGTGGCATCTCGTTCTTATGAGGATTATTCCAAGGAAGAACTAAGAGCTAATTTAAAGTTTAACCCCTTCTCTTTTCTGCATATCATTAATCCCGGATTTAAATTTCATAAGAAAGTATCCGGAGATGAACGTTTTAAACTGGTACACAACAGATATATGGAGTTTTTGGAGGAAAAGGTCTTCGTAAAAGATGCAGAGGCGAGCTTTTATCTGTATGAAATAAATAAAAATGGCACTAAATGTTGTGGAATATTTTGTGCAACAAGTGTACAGGATTACAGGAATAACCGTATTAAAAAACACGAAAATACCATTGAAAGCAGGGAACAACTCTTTGCACATTACCTGGATACCGTAAAGTTTAATGCTGAGCCTGTTTTAATGACCTACCCGGATCATCCAACAATTGCCGGGATAATTCAGCAGACTATAAAAGAAGATCCTGTATATCATTTTACTACCCCCGATAGAACTTCACACCGACTTTGGAAAATTTCTAATGGGAACACCATAAAGGAGATCACAGAAGCCTTTGCCAATATAGAAAGTCTGTATATAGCAGACGGACACCACAGAAGTTCATCCTCAGAACTCCTGGCACAATGGTGCGAGAAACGGAATGACAAACACAATGGCAAGGAAGCGTACAACTACTTTATGAGCTATCTCATTCCCGAGAGCGAAATCAGGATATACGAATTCAATAGGCTGGTTAAAGACCTGAATGGCCATTCTAAAGAGTCTTTCCTCGTAAAGTTAGACGAGCTCTATAGAATTAATAAGATAGATATGGAGCTTTATAAACCTACAAAGAAGCACCATTTCAGCATGTATCTGGATGGAGAATTTTATTCGCTTTATTTGCGAAACAATGTCTTGCCTCTGGAGGACCCGTTGAGCAAATTAGATACACACATTCTTTTTAAGACCATTTTAGAACCTATCCTGGGCATTAAAGATCTGCGCAATGATAAGAGAATTCAATACGGTTATGGAAAGCACAATGTGCTTCGTATGAAAACCGAAATAGACAAGGGAAGTTTTGCCGTTGGTTTTAATTTGGTGCCAATTACTATAGATGAAATTAAGGCTATTGCAGACGCCCAATTAGTAATGCCCCCAAAAAGCACTTACATTGAGCCAAAGCTAAAAAGTGGAATAGCCATCTATGAATTATAACATGCCCTATGTCTATAGCAGCTAATATAAAAAGGATCAAAGCCGAACTACCAGAACATATAACCCTGGTAGCGGTCTCAAAAACCAAATCGAATGATGAGATCCTGGAAGCCTATCATGCCGGGCAACGGGTTTTTGGTGAGAATAAAATTCAGGAAATGACTCAAAAATGGTCAGAACTTCCAAAAGACATCGAATGGCATATGATTGGTCATGTGCAACGGAACAAAGTAAAGTATATGGCTGCCTATGTAGCATTGATACATGGGGTGGACAGCCTAAAGCTATTGAAGGAAATTAATAAACAGGCTAAAAAAGAACAACGGGTCATCTCTTGCTTATTGCAGATGCATATAGCGGAAGAAGAGACCAAATTTGGTTTTGATGGGAATGAACTGAAAGCTTTGATAGATAGCAGAGTATTACAGGAATTAGAGCATGTTAAAATCAAAGGTTTGATGGGAATGGCAACGTTCACAGAGAATGCTGAACAGATACGTAAAGAGTTTAAAACACTGCGGACATTATATCTGGCATTGCGAACAGAGCTGCCGGATATCACAGAACTTTCCATGGGAATGAGCGGTGATTACTCCATTGCCATAGAAGAAGGCAGCACCATGGTACGCATAGGAAGTAGTATCTTTGGAGCAAGAAATTAAGACCTGGGAGGTCTAAATCAACAGAAAGACTGAATGAAGAGTACCTTATGTATGCAATTCTAGATATAGAAACTACAGGTGGCAAGTACAATGAAGAAGGCATCACAGAAATTGCTATTCATAAATTTGACGGGCAGCAAGTAGTAGATCAATTTATCACCCTGATCAATCCGGAGCGCGAAATACAACCCTTTGTGGTAAATCTTACCGGCATCAATAGCAAAATGCTACAAACGGCTCCTAAATTTCATGAAGTTGCCAAACGCATTGTAGAAATAACACAGAATACTGTCCTTGTTGCTCACAATGCACAATTTGATTACAGGATACTCAGAACGGAATTCAGGCGACTAGGTTATAATTTTGAACGCAAAACCCTTTGCACTGTAGATCTTGCCAAAACATTGATACCCGAGGCTGAATCGCATAGTCTGGGTAAATTAGTGAGATCTTTAGGTATTGCCGTTAGCGATCGTCACCGTGCAAATGGTGATGCCCTTGCAACTTTAAAGCTCTTTAAGATCTTATTGACAAAAGATCTGGAAAAGACAATCATTACGGAGGTCACAAGAGCCGAGACACACGGAGAGTTATCCCACAGACAACTAAAGATCGTTGATTCAATGCCTTCAGAAACAGGGGTTTACTATATGCACAATAAGGACGGAAAGGTCATTTATATTGGGAAAAGTACGGATATTAAGAAACGTGTAAATGAACATTTCACCTCCAATGCCAAGTTGGCAAGAAGTCTTCAGAAAGAAACACGGAAGATCACTTTTGAACGAACCGGTAATGAACTCATCGCCTTTCTAAAAGTGAGCGAAGAACTTAAAAGAAATAGCCCAAAATATCATACCCATAAAAATGAGATCTCCATCTCTCTGGAGCAAAATGGTACGGAGAATTCTGATAAGGAGGTCATTAGTCTGGCCGGAAAAAACATCATGGTCGTGGATAAGGGAAGAGAATTAGGGGAACGAAGTGCCATTCTCATTAAAAATGGCAAGTTAAAAGGCATGGGCTTTTATGATCTTAATTATCAAATCAATAATATTCATATCTTAGAATCCATAATGACTCCAATGGAAGGCAGTCCGAAAATTGTACAAGAAGTAGAGGCCTATATTAACTATAAGAAGGTATTGAAGATAATTGAACTCAATTAATGATTGTGGATACACAAGAGCCAAAAAAAGATTGGAAATACAAACTGCATGAGATCATCTATGGAACTCATACACCGGCAGGCAAGTTATTCGACATAGTACTTCTGGTCGTTATTCTCTATAGTGTGATCATTGTAATGATGGAGAGTATCCCTCGGTTCGATGAGAAATATCACAACATACTTAATATTTCTGAATGGATAGTCACCATTTTATTTACTATAGAATACATCTTACGAATTATATGTATTAAATCTCCCAAAAAGTACATCTTTAGTTTTTTTGGTGTGATCGACTTTTTGTCTACGATCCCAAAATATTTATCCTTTTTTGTGGGAGGATCGCAGTATATGTCTGCTTTCAGGGCTTTGCGATTACTAAGGGTCTTCAGGATATTAAAACTGGTTAGATTTATCGGAGAGTCTAACAATCTTTTAAGGGCGCTTAAAGCGAGCAGAGCCAAGATCTTTGTCTTTGTATTCTTTGTGCTAATTGTATCAGTACTCTTAGGTACCATCATGTATCTGGTGGAAGGTCCGGAACACGGATTCAACAGTATTCCTCATAGCGTATACTGGACAATTGTTACCTTAACTACAGTTGGCTATGGAGATATTTCTCCCGAAACCGGTTTGGGACAATTAATTGCAACATTTATAATGATAGTGGGATATGGTATTATTGCCGTTCCTACCGGGATAGTTAGTGCGGAATATGTTACAGAGGCGAGAAAGAAAAAAAAGAATAAGAAGGAGAAAGATGAGAAAACCTGTGCAGAATGTGGTACGGTGATCTTACGCCCTGATGCACTGTATTGCCGTGTTTGTGGTTTTAGGCTAAAAGATGAGTAATGGCACCAAAAACCCTTTTGGTAGTTGTAGGTGCAACTGGAATAGGTAAAACGGCCCTGGCAATTCAACTTGCCAATCATTTTAAGACCGAGATCCTCTCAGCAGACTCCAGACAATTCTATAAAGAAATGCATATCGGCACAGCAGTACCTGACAAGGAGGAGCTGAAATTGGCCACTCATCACTTCATTCAGCACAAGAGTATACATGACACCTACACAGTAGGCGATTTTGAACGTGAAGCCCTTGACTTACTAGACCAGCTTTATAAAAAACATGATTTGGTGATCATGGTAGGCGGCAGTGGTTTGTATATAGATGCAGTACTTTATGGTTTAGATTCCTTTCCAGACATTGAGCCTTCTATTCGCGAAGTTCTTAACAAGGAATTAGACCAAGATGGTTTAGGTCCTCTGCAACAAGAGCTGGAAGCCGTAGATCCTCTATATGCCAAAAAAGTAGATCTGAATAATCCGCATCGTGTTCTGCGAGCCCTGGAGGTATGGCGTGCAACCGGGAAGGCGTATTCATCCTTTCTGGGGCGAAATAAGACCAGCAGGCCCTTTAATACAGTAATTGTAGGAATAGAAGCTGCAAGAGAAGTGATCTATCATAGGATCAACGCCAGAGTTGATCATATGATGGCAGCCGGACTTCTGAAAGAAGCTGTTGCATTAAAAGAATTTGAAAATCTTAATGCGCTTCAAACTGTTGGCTATAGAGAATTATTTCAATACCTGGATGGGCATTGTACACTGGAAGAAGCGGTAGAAGAAATAAAGAAAAATACCAGACGTTTTGCAAAAAGGCAGGGCACCTGGTTTCGAAAAAACAAATCAATATTATGGGTCCCTTATAATATGTCATTAGAATTAAAACTGGAGCAGATCCAAAAAAAACTGGTAAATCAGGATAAATGAAATCATCCAAAAATATCTTCGTCATCATGGGAGTCTCCGGTTGTGGCAAGTCGACCATTGGCCAAATGCTTGCCGAAAAACTATCACTACCCTTCTTTGACGGCGACGACTATCATCCGGAAAATAACATACAGAAAATGTCCAAAGGAGAGCCTTTGAATGATGAAGACAGGTACTCCTGGTTGAAGGCCCTAAATACGCTTGGAAAAAAACATCAACCTAATGGTGCGGTCATTGCGTGCTCAGCCTTAAAAGAAATGTACAGAGACATCATTGAAAAAGATCTGGATCCTGTTCCGATTTGGGTCTATCTTGAGGGTAGTTATGATGCTATTCTAAAACGCCTGGAGCAAAGAAGTGGACATTTTATGCCTCCTAACTTATTGCAGTCGCAGTTCGATGTTTTAGAACCACCCACCAAAGCTATCTGTATTTCTATTGAACTAGAACCGAAGGAGATCATCAACGAGATCCTGAAGAAATTAACATAAAAAAAAGGCACTCTAACGAATGCCTTTTCTATTTTGGGTCAATAGTTTCTACTGTGGAGTTTTTACCACCAATCGGAATCCCTCTCCGTGAATGTTCAATATTTCAACTACATCATCCTTTTTCAGGTATTTTCTCAGCTTGGCAATGTATACATCCATACTCCTGGAGGTAAAATAATTATCATCCCTCCAAATTTTGGTCAGCGCCAATTCTCTGGGCATAAGATCATTCTCATGCAGGGCCAGCAATCTGAGAAGTTCATTCTCTTTAGGAGAAAGTTTTGAAGGCTCTTCATCCTTGTATTTTAAAAATCTAAGCTTGGAATTTAAAAAGAAATTTCCAATCTTAAATTCAAATTGTTTACTGTCTGCCAAAGTACTGGATGCCTTTCTTTGAAGTATCGCTTTAAGCTTCATAAGAAGTACTTCTGAATCAAATGGTTTATTCAAATAGTCATCTGCTCCTGCCTTATATCCTTTTAAGACATCTTCTTTCATGGTCTTGGCTGTGAGAAAAACGATAGGTACATTTTCGTTCTTTTCACGTATCTCTTTGGCCAGGGTAAATCCATCTTTATAAGGCATCATTACATCCAAAATACAGATGTCATAATTGTCTTTTTTAAATTTCTCAAATCCCTCCATACCATTCTTGGCCAGAGTGACATCAAAATCGTTCATAGATAAATAATCCTTTAGAACGATGCCAAAATTTGGATCATCCTCTACCAATAATATTTTCTTATTTACTGTTTCCATATCGTTTAAATTAAAGGCACTTTAATATAGAAAGTGCTGCCTTTTCCTTTTTCACTTTCTGCATAAACCTCACCTTGATGGTCTTCTACTATTTTTTTAACATAGGCCAATCCTAATCCATGACCTTTCACATTATGTAAATCTCCTGTATGCTCTCTATAGAACTTTTCAAACACTTTTTTCAACACAGCCTTACTCATCCCCGCACCCTGATCCTCGATCTTAATAATTAGATAATTATTTGCTACCTCCGTATAGATATCAATCTTAGGGGCTTCAGGTGAATACTTTATAGCATTATCTATGATATTAACTAGTACGTTCCCAAAATGCATTTCATTGGCTAATATCTCTGAACGTTGTGCATCCAGATGCGTATGTATATATCCACCACGGTCCAAAACAATCAGATCAACATGAGATATTGCGGTCTGTATAAGATCATGAGCATCTACCCTATCCTTTGAGATATCTAACTGGTTTCTTTCCAGTTTCGAGATCCGTAATACATTTTCTACCTGAGCGTGCATTCGTTTATTTTCATCCCGTATCATTTGAAGATACCGTCTTACCTTTTCCTCATCCCCTATTATCTTGGGATTGCGAATAGCTTCTACTGCCAGATTAATTGTCGCTATTGGTGTTTTAAACTCATGCGTCATATTATTGATGAAATCTG
>CBDUON010000112.1:0-7099 GCA_965368835.1 uncultured Eudoraea sp.
CCGGCTTAGAGCCCATTTTTGCCTTTGTATCCTTTACCAAATTCATATCGGTGGTGTTATTGGTCCGAACGGATTTATCCTTATAGGAACGATTGGTAAAATCCTCTAAAGGACTGCCACCTGCCAAACTCACAGCTCTGGCATCTTTAGCAGTATACTCACTGTACTGCAAGCTTATAGGTACATAACCATTCCCGCCTTTTTCCAGATCAGCTCTGTCATAGCCCACTCCCCCGTCCGGACTCCTGATCCCAACCAGCACAAAATCGGCGTCCTCTGGTTTTTCAACAACTTCGAAATATTTCCCAACAACGTCCATATTAAAAGGATACTCCGTTTTCTCGGGAGAGACTACCCCCCACCAATTTGTGGTTGGGGCGACGTATCTTTGGGGTACATACACCTTCTTTTTTGCTTGCATAGGAAGTACATTTCCCTGATTTTTAAGCATCACCACGGAACGCAACTGGGCCTCAAAACCAGCTGTCATAAATTCGGCATTCCCTACCATTTTATTTGTTTCGGCAGTATCTAAATAGGCATTTTCAAAAAGACCCACATTAAAGATATTCCTAAGCAAACGCACAGCAGAAATCTCAAATCTTTTCCGCATATACTCCTCTCCGTGTTCTGCAACCCCCATTTTATAAGCCTCCAGGATAGGCTTCATATCATTATTTCCACCAAACTGATCTACCCCGGCTTCAATCACTTTGTAGTGGCGTTCAGCTTCGGTTAAAGTCTCAACACCCCAGCTCTTTCCTTCAAATTTATCTACCGAAGCAACATCTCTTGTAATTCCCCAATCCGTGCACACTACTCCGTCATAATTATATTTTTCTCTTAGCAGATCGGTAATAAGGTATTTATTAAATCCATTCCCCACTGCTTCTCCTTCCCCATCTGAAATAGTATAATACGGCATAATAGCAGAAGCCATATTCGTTGGGCCATTCAGTTTAAAGGCTCCTTCTGTAAAGGGCTGTAAATGATCCTTAATATTTTTTCCCGGATATACGGCATAGGCACCGTATCCAAAATGACCATCTCTTCCACCTTCTTCCGGGCCGCCTCCTGGCCAATGCTTTACCATCGCATTAACACTTCCCGTACCCCATCCCTTGTCACCTGTAGATTGAAATCCGTCAATATAGGCTCTTGCCATGTCAGTAGCGAGATCAGGGTCTTCTCCCATGGTACCGTCAAAACGACTCCAGCGAGGCTCCGTTGCCAAATCTATCTGTGGTGAAAGTGCGGTTGTAACACCCAATGCTCTGTATTCCTGAGAGGCTATCTCTCCAAATTGTTGCATCAAAGCGGGATCAAAAGAAGCAGCAATACCTAAGGTACCCGGCCACATGGAGATTGAACCTCCCGCGCCTGCATTGTACTCCGCATATGAATCAGTACCATGGCGTGGATCCGAACTTGTATTAATTGGGATCCCAAAATCTAAACCTTCCGCAAACGCTTGTGCATTATTATTCCATTGTGCAGCTATGCCTGGCGTCTCTACGCGCGTAATCAGAACATGCCTAAGATGGTCGTCTTTTAAAAATATCTTCTGTTCGTCCGAAAGATCACTTGCTACAGCCCCACTTTCAGGAAATGGTTTGCCATTATAGGTAGAAGAACCAAAACCACGGCTACTGCCTGGTATGGATTGATGGGAGCTGTATAGCATAAGTCCGGCAATATCTTCCAGGGTTAATTGAGAAGCCAGATCCTTGGCTCGCTCATCGGCGGATAAACGCCAATCTTCGTATATATCCAAGGTGCCATTTTTATTTAAATCCTTAAAGGCCAGCTGATCTACAGTCAATAACTTTATACCAGAATCTGGATGGTACCCAAGGGTACTACCTTCCTGATTAGCTACCAGCACAAAACCATCTTTTTGTTCAATAGAATATTTTTCAGCACAACTGTTTAATAGTAAGGTTGCGGCTGCAAAAAGGGATGCCATTACTAGTCTTGAAGTGGTTTTTACTAACATATTTTTGATCTGAGTAATTTTAAATATTAAGGGGGCCGTGAATTAGAAATGCTATCAAATCTAATGAATTGACACAGAACTTAATAACATTCAAAATGAAAATGATTTAAGTGTCCATGACTATTGGTTTTATTATATAACGGGTAGTGAAAACCCAATATTTTCATCAAAAAGTCGCGGTAATTTAGGAAGCAATAATGACAAGAATCATAGTATAGTTACTTTTTGTTCATTAACTTAAAAGAATATTACAAACAGTATTTACTATTTTACCGCTTAAAAGTACCAGGAACTGATGTCTGCTACAAAAAAACTAGCCGCAATAATGTTTACCGACATTGTCGGTTATACTGCCTTGATGGGCTCAGATGAGCATAAGGCATTGGAAGTACTGCGAATAAGCCGGGAATTTCATATTAAAAGCATCAATCAATTCAAGGGCCATCTGATTAAAGAAATGGGCGACGGTATGCTGGTCCAATTTGATACTGCTATAGATTCGGTCTTGTGCGCTGTCGAAATACAAAAGCAGGCGCGAAAGTCGATCAAAGAAAAAATTCGAATCGGTTTGCATCTTGGTGACATCACTTTTGATCACGAAGATATTTTTGGCGATGGTGTTAATATTGCTTCTAGATTACAATCAGTCGCAGACCCGGGGGGAATTTATATCTCTGAATCTATTCAAAAATCTATTAGGGCTGAAACCGCTGTTACAACCAAATATTTAGGAAAGGTCAAATTAAAAAATGTTGGTTATCTGTTAAATACCTATGCGATTGTTGAAGAAGGATTGCCGGTACCAACTGCTTCTAAAATAGAGGAACTTAAAGGACATAGCCTCTTTCATAAACTTAGCAGGTCGGTTTACACCTATATTATTCTGTTGTTATTGATCCTTGCCATTGGTCCCTGGACCCAAAATTATTTTAAAACAGAATCTTCGGAAATATCATCATTACTAATCCTGCCATTTGACAATTTTACCGGGGATGATTCTCTCAACTATATAGTAGAAGGCATACATGATGCTCTGATAGGGGATGTGGGAAAAATAAGTGCCTTAAGGGTCCCTTCCAAACGAACGGCCAATGCCTATCGCAACGTAGAAAAATCAATCCCCCAGATAGCTGCGGAACTTAATATAGATGCTGCAATAGAAACTTCTGTGTCTTGCTACGGAGAGGATGTGTGTATTCAGGTTAGATTGATAAGTGCCTTTCCTGAGGAACAGCAGTTATGGGTGCACGATTTCTATATTGAAAAAGGTCAGATGTCTAATCTTTCCAAGATAATAGCAAAGGAGATATCCCAGCAAATTCATATAAATCTTACTCCTCAGGAAGAAAAATTACTTACTCAATCTAAACCTATAGATCCGGATGCTTACGAAGCATACTTAAGAGGAATGGCGTACTGGGAGTTAGGCACAAAATCAGACCTGGATCGTGCTATGGGTTATTTTCAATTATCCAGCGAAATAGATTCTAGTTATGCCCTTGCTTATTTAGGTATTTCCAGAACTTGGGGAGCTTATGTGCAACACGGATTCTTACCTTATCAGGAAGTCGCGGAGAAAGTTGATGCTGCACGAAACAAGGCAATGATGCTCGATAGTTCCCTTGTAGAAATCCATGCTGGTATGGCCACCAAATATACCTGGGGTGATTGGAATTGGAAAAAAGCAGAAAAGGAGTTTTTAAAAGCCATTGAAATAAATCCTAATTACGCATTTTCACAAGCCTATTACTCACATTTTCTGGCAATAATGGGCGATCCTGAAAAAGGACTCCCACATAGTGAACTTGCTATGGAATTAGATCCATTTAACACCTTATATATGTCTATACATGGGCAGGCGCTTAAAAATGCAGGTAAATATGATAAAGCGCTCGAATTATTGCTTAAGCTGTATGAAATTGAACCAGACCAAGGCATTGGACTCCCGGCACTATGGGCGGTCTATCAGGAATTGGGTGATAAACAAAAAGCGTATGATGTCGCTAAAAAAATATACAGGTTAAAGGAAAATGAAATGGCCCTGAAATCTCTGGAAGAAGGCTTTGAAGAAGGCGGCTATAATTTGGCAATGCAACGCACTGCCGAGATGATGATCTCGCAACGCGATTCTATTTATCTTCCCTCCTGGCAAATAGCTACACTGTATTGCCGTGCAGAGAAGAAAGCAGAGGCTTTGGAATGGCTCGAAAAAGCATATGAAGAACATGACAGCAACATGCCTTATATAAGTGTGGATCCTCTTTTTGATTTTTTACGTGATGAACCTAGATTCAAGGAGCTCCTTAAGAAAATGGGGTTGCCTGTATTAAAATCATAATATAATCATGTATGTAATTTGGGGATTGCAGCAGTTCCTCTATCCTTTGTGGGGGTCAATGCTTATCAAAAGCCTGCCATTGGGAACTTCTTGGCCGTGAATGGAAGAATGCAATTTCAACTATACTGCATAATGTTAAGAAGGGATGACACACCTCTCTTTTTGAACACTACTAAAGTGATTAAATAATGAAAAATATAAAGGATGGTGTTATACCAAAAAAAACGAAACCAAATATGTTATTGCTGCCCTTGGGCGGAATTGGTTTGTTCATCCTTTTTTATATCATAGCAGCCATAAATTATCCAGGTGGTTCCTGGGTATTGCCTGACCAGGATGGCTTTAGTTTTTGGAATAATTATCTATGTGATCTGTTGGATGTTTATGCAATCAATGGTGAAATTAATTCGGCGCGATTTTATGCGATAATTGCATTGGGGGTTCTTTGCGCAGGTTTATTTTTGTTGTGGTTTTATTTGCCCAGATTATTTGAGAATAGAAGTGCCAATCAAAACATAATGCGCATATCAGGACTATCCTCGCTAATCACCATTGTTTTTTTGGCTTTGGGCAATCATGATAAAGTGCTATATATTGCAGGTTTTTTTGCTGTAATTGCCCTTATAACAAGTTCAATGGAGCTTTTCAAAGCGGGCTATAAAAACCTTTTCCTCTTGGGAGTATTCTGTCTTTTGGCCTTTCTTATCAATTACTATATCTACGAGACGCGTTTATTGATTAAATCCCTACCCGTCTTACAAAAGGGTACGTTTATTTTATTTATTAGTTGGTTTGTTTGTCTGGATGTGGTGTTATATAGTAAATTTAAGTCGCCTATTAAAAAAATCTTCTGACAGACGGTCCATTGAGCCTGCATTGTAAAAATAAAGTTCCAGTAAACGGAAATTTTAATTGACCGTTTATGGAACAATTTAGTTTTCTAAAATATTACAACCAATTGCGTGATACCTATTTACAACTGCTCTCCGGAGTTTTCTTCATTTTTTGGCTTTAATAAAGGTTGATACCTTTCCAAAAAACGTTTTTGCATAGCCTCCATGCGTTCGTGCATCTTATCGATATCCATAAAGTCCTTCCCAAATTCGTTTTCAAAAAAATCATCGTTAAAGTAGCGTTTCATCAATAGTGAATCCCCCGCAAACATATCCCCAAACCCCTCTTTTTCTAAATCGAATTTGGAAAAATTCCGGTAAAACTTAGATTGCATTGATTTTAAGACGCTATCACGGTCAAAGTCGGCTAGCTTATCCAATTCGTACCCGGAAGACCAGGAGTAGATGGAATCGTACCGAATGAGATTACCTTCTTCATCGTATTCCCTGTTAACCTTCCAACTGCCTTTGGGTGTTTCTGCAACGACTTCTTTATTAGTATCCTCTTCTTCCTTGTTCTTATGCTCCTGACTATTGCAGCCCACACTAAATAGTGTCGCCATTAGCAAGATCATATATTTTTTAATATCCTTCATTTCTTATACGTTTTTATATTTCTGTTGCTATAAATAATCAATGAAATATTTAATGAAGGCCAGTAGAACTGGCCCTCATTAATTACATTTAAGAAATCTTGATCCTTTTGGCAGGCTTTTGGATAGCCTCTTCTTTCTTGGGTAAATGGATGCTAAGTACACCCTCTGTATATTCTGCTTTTATAGCGTCCTCATTTATTGTTTCCGGCAACGAGAACGAACGTTTGAAAGAAGCATATCCAAACTCCCTGCGGGTATAGTTTTCTTCTTGTTGTTCGTTGTTTTCCTCCATTTCAGTAGAAATGGAAAGTACCTGATTGTCAAGATCAATATGGAAATCATTTTTTTTCAGTCCTGGAACTGCCATATCTACAAAATAGGCATCCTTGGTCTCCCTGATATTTACCTTGGGCAAAGTGATGCCAGTATTAAAATTCGTAGTAAAAACTGAAGGCAGGTCCCTGTTAAACATTTCATCTATCCAGGAAGACCACGTTGGGAAAGTAAGGCCATTCGAATTTGTGTTTGCCAAACTTCCATTCTTTCTAGTTGTCACTAAATTACTCATAACTACAAAAAATTTAGGTTAAACATTAATTCAAATAATCTATTGTCAGTTTACCAAATTAAATGCCAAAATGAACACACGAATTATAAAGCAAAAATTTTTAAATATTCCTTAAGAATTTCAAAGGATAACTATTAAAAAAGTTTTAAAAAAAATGTCAATTTGACATTTTTGATTTCTTTCATAAATGACATTACTACAGCTATATGTCACTGTATGCCAATCCTTTGTTTTGATAAATGAAAGATAAAACCTTTGATTTTTTACTCCCAACTGTCTGCTAAAAAGTCTATGAGTATAGAATTCTGGATTACAACTAGTAGGTGATCCTTTTAATTTATTGTAACAATTATTGGTATCTTGTTTCTTTAAGCTTTCTAAGTCAATTCCCAATGAAAATATCTACATTATTTCTCTTATTCCTTATGTTTTCATTGCTTTCTTGCAATCAAAAGGAAACAGAGAAAATAGACAAGGTGATTAAGACCAACCATCTATTATATTCTCAAAACATCTTAAATTTTAAGGGAGCCCCTAAAGACAAAGCAGATAGAGATATGCTCATGTTTTTGGACCAGGGGGCCTGGTTTGCATACGGGCTGCCAGATTCTGTAAATGCCTTTGGTGGATTTACAGGCCCTTTTCTGATGACTCAGGAAAATGGGGTATGGATAGGCCCTAATTTAACCCGCTTACAACTTAAGGATG
>CBDUON010000113.1:0-7091 GCA_965368835.1 uncultured Eudoraea sp.
GCAATACCTATGAGGCAATCCTGTATGAAGATGGTCCGGGGGCTCATTATGATACGAATCCTCAGGCATACAACATCAGGAAAATGGAAGTGCAAAGTGATGATACTATAGAAGTTATCCTGGCACCAGGAGGAGGCTTTGCACTGAGTCTTCAGAAAAATTAATGCATAAAAATAAAAAGATCATGAAAAAGTATTTAATGCTGGTTATGCTGCTCCCGTTGAGTTTTGGAACCGTATATGCGCAACTAGCTGAGGAGGCAATTCCTCCCTCAGATCCGTTTATTGGCGAGTGGACCATTGACCTGCGCCCTGAGCCATCTGCGGAAGGGTATTTCCAACCATTTCAGGTAACAGCAATAGAGGGCAATACATTTACAGGCACCTTCTATGGAAGTCCAATTGAAAATGGCTTTGTCAACAGGAATTGGGACCGTTTTTATTTTGCTTTTACCACCAGTGATGCCAGTAATGACTACTATCATTCTGGTTATATGGAAAACGGAACCTTGCAGGGAATCAGCTACTGTCCTAACAGGTCTTTTACAGCACCCTGGACGGGTGTTAAAAAGTAGTAGCCCAGTCACTTTGTATCAACTATCCATAAACAATTGGATAAAGTGGAAAACAAGATAGAAATTCTGTTAAAAATGAATTATATTCCTGTATCAGATATTTTGAGAATATAAATTAGTATCACCTTCCACCATGCCACAATCGCGCCAACTTGCTGCCATAATGTTTACGGACATTGTTGGGTATACGGCTCTAATGGGGAAAGATGAGCAAAATGCATTCAGGCTTTTAGATCAGAACAGGGAACTACAAAAGCCTATCATTGAAGAATTTAATGGGCGTTGGATAAAGGAACTCGGCGATGGGGTCATGGCTAGTTTTAATACAGTTTCGGATGCCGTTAACGTGGCCATTAATATCCAGGAGGCCTGTAATGCAGCCAACAATTTTCAATTGCGCATTGGAATACATCAGGGCGAAGTGTTATTTAAAGATGATGATGTATTTGGTGATACCGTCAACATTGCCGCGCGCATTCAGGGAGCTGCAAACCCAGGATGCATTTTTATATCTGATTCCGTTCATCGTAATATTTCTAATAAAAAGGAAATTGAAACCCGGTTTGTTAAGGAAGAAAAGTTGAAGAATGTGAGTCAACCAATTAAAATGTACCAGGTACTATATGCGGGCAGTGAAATCATTGAAGCAGAAAAATCTTTAGAGCCGGTAGTTGAAAATAGCATTGCAGTATTACCCTTTGCGAATATGAGCAGTGATCCCGAGCAAGAGTATTTTAGTGATGGGATCTCCGAAGAGATTATTAACGCACTAGCACAAGTACCCGGATTAAAGGTGATTGGAAGGACGTCTTCCTTTGCCTTTAAAGGGAAGAATATGGATTTGAAAGTAATAGGCGAGCAACTAAAGGTGAGGTATATCCTGGAAGGAAGTGTTAGGAGAGCGGGCACGAAACTGCGAATCACCACTCAGCTCATAAATGTAACGGATGGCTTTCATCTGTACTCAGAAAAATTTGATAGGGAGCTGGAAGATATTTTTGCTATCCAGGATGAGATTTCAGAGGAAATTCTTCATGCCATCAAAATAAAATTATTTGGTTCGGAAATAAATGCTGTCTTTAAAAAATATACGGATAATGTAGAAGCATACCAACTCTACCTTAAAGGTAAATTTTATTATAATAAATACACTCAAGAAGGTTTTCTAAAAGCCATAGATTATTTTAATCAGGCAATTGCAGTAGACCCTAATTATGCTATTGCATATGCTGGAATAGCCTATTGTTACCAAACCTTGACCCATTTTTCTTGGTTACCTGGAAATCAAGGCTTACTTCTAGCAAAAAAGGCGGCACAACAATCTATTCAAATAGATGACCAAATTGCTGAAAGTCACATTGCCATGGGTCGCATAAAATTGCATACTGAATGGAACTTTAAAGAGGCATTCATAGAACTAAAAAAAGCGGTAGTTATTAACCCTAACAACCCGGAAGTTTATGTGCAATTGGGCATGTGTGCCATTTTATTGGGTCATAATGAGGAGGCCATGGAATATTGCAATAAAGCTATAAGTCTGGATCCCTTTTCAACAATGAATGTTTGGATGGCTGCTATAGTGCCCATAGTGGCAAAAGATGCTGATAAATCATTGGAAATAAGTAAACAGGTAATTGAATTGAACCCTGATTTTTTTGGAGGTCACTTGTTTGCAGGAGTTGCGTATTCATACTTGGAAAAATTTGAGGAAGCATTTCAGGAATACAAAACAGCTGTACGTCTTCAAAATATTCCATATTCTTTGGGGTCATTAGGAGTTCATTATGGCATTTTGGGTGAAAAAACGAAAGCTCGAGAACTGATTAAAGAAATGAAGCAACTTAAAGACATAGAATTCTCAGGAAATAACTTTATAGCAGATGTGTATATAGCGCTTGGAGAATGGGATACTGCGTTTAAATACTATAATAGAGCCATTGAAAATCGCGAAGGTCATATGATTTGGAAACAACAATTCTTTGAGCGTGTCCCTAATTTGATGGAGGATCCCAGGGCTATTGCCATGTTTGAGAAAATGAATATTGTTTATTAGGGTGTAAGTGAATTCCAATAACAAATTTAAATTTCCTAAATTGATATGTATTAAAACCAACCAACCAACCAACCAACTACTCTGATTATGAAACTTTTTAGAACTAAATTACAGATCACACTATTTCTGTGTGCCTGTTCATCAGTACTCATAGCACAAACCACCATCTCAGGAACTATTATTAATGCAAGTACACAAGAAGTACTTGCCGATGTCAACATTATTGTTGTTGGCACCTCTGAGGGCACTGCAACAGATAGTAACGGGAATTACACTTTAACAGTGGACCGAACTCCTCCCTTTACCCTGTCCTTCTCCTATTTGGGTTTTAGAACAGAAGAAATTGTAGTAAATGAAAACAATACGACCATTGATCTGGCTATGCAGAATGAATCTATGTTTGGACAGGAAACTATAGTCTCCGCCTCACGCCTTAGACAACGCATTCTCAAGTCTCCGGTGAGTATTGAAAAAATGAACCTCCAATTCATCCAACAGTCAGCCACTGCTGATTATTATGATGCCATAGCTAACTTAAAAGGTGTGCAAGTAACCAATTCGGGCCTAAATTTAACGTCCGTGAATACACGTGGTTTTGCCGATGCAATAAATTCCCGTTTTGTACAGATTGTAGATGGCATGGACACTGCAGATCCTACATTAAATGCGAACCTTGGTTCTATACTTGCCTTAGGTGAACTCGATATAGAAAGCCTGGAATTGTTGCCTGGTGCTGCGTCTGCATTGTATGGCCCAAATGCTTTTAATGGAATAATGATCATGAAGAGTAAAAGCCCTTTTGAGTATCAGGGATTAAGTTTGATGACCAAGGTTGGATTTACCAATTCTAATGCAGGAGGTTCTAACCCAATGGGAACTTATAGTTTACGTTATGCCAAGGCCTTTAATGATAAAATCGCTTTTAAGGTAAACTTATTCTATCTGGGAGCCGAAGACTGGACTGCTAATGACTATACCACCGATCGAAATAATCCCGATTCAACAACCGATTTAAGCAGTGATCCCAATTTTGATGGCCTTAACCTTTATGGTGATGAAATTCCGCTTCCTGTCAATTCTTTCGGAATAGGCACCATTAGAAGAACCGGTATACAGGAAGAAACCTTACTTGATAATAATGATGCACGTACGCAAAAAGCAGATGTTGCGATTCACTATAAGATTGAGAAAGATCTGGAGCTAATTGGCCTCTATCGCTACGGAGGAGGCCGCAGTATAGGTCAGGGTCTTACAAGACTGGCGTACAGAGATTTTACTGCACAATTTGCTAAACTCGAATTGAAAAGTGATAATTTTTTTGTCAGGAGTTATATTAGTTTAAGTGATGTTGATGATACCTATGATATTGGCACTTTAGGAGCTTTAGTAAATGAACGATTTAATCCGTCACAGCGCCCAGACGGTAGTGGTTGGATAGAGGATTATGTATTAGCTAATCTCGGTGCTATTCCCGGGGTAACTCCAAATGACCCGTCTGCCGCCCGAACATATGCTGACCGTTTTATGATTGATCCTGTAACAGGAGAATATGTACCAACTTTCCAGGACGTTGTAAGTGAAATCAGAGCTATAGATTATCAGGGAAATCCGCCGGGAGCTTCACTATTTCAGGATTCTCATATATGGAACTCCGAATTTTATTATAATTTTAAAACCATTGACTGGGCAAAAATTATAGTAGGAGGCAACTTCCGTCAATTTAACTTGTTTAGTAAAGCCACCACTTTTGATGAGGCCCCTGTAGACCCCGATAACCCGGAAAGAATATTAACCAGTAATTATGGTGTTTACACACAGATCTCCAAAAACTTTGCAGAAAAATTGGAAGTATCTGGATCTATCAGATATGACAATATGGATGATTTTGAAGGGCGTTTTACGCCTCGTTTATCTGTAGTGTATTCCCCTAACCGAAACAATAACCTACGGGTGAACTACCAGACTGGTTTTCGTTTTCCGGATATGATCGCTCAGTTTATCTATTTTCCAACACCTAATGGAATTGTCCTGGGTGGGGTACCTTCCATTGCTTCCAGATATAATGTGTATAACGGAGGCTCCTGGACGCAGGCTTCTTATAACGATTTTATAACCCAGGGAGGCACAATAGATCCAACAACAGGTGCCGTTCAATCTAATCCTGGAAATGTTACGCTGGAAACACTAGATTCACCTTATGTAAAGCCGGAAGAATTAACGTCATTTGAAATAGGGTATAACAGTATTGTTGGTGGCAACGTATTAATTGATTTGAATTATTATCATACCTCCTATACCAACTTTCTAGGATCTGTAAGCGCCATAAACAAGGTTTCAACTACGCACCAGGGCCAACAAATTGACGCAGGAACATTATGGCTGCTAAATGCGAATTCACCCTCAAAAGTAAAATCGGATGGATTTGGATTGGGCCTAACCTTTAATTTGCCAAATAATTTCGTGCTTACCGGGAATTACACCTATACAACTTTCTCAGGAGAACAACCTGCAGGTTTTCTTACGCAATTTAATACCCCAAAAAACCGCTATAATCTGGGTCTTGGAAATAGTGAAGTGACTAAAAATTTGGGATTTAATGTCAATTTCAGCTACCAGGATTCTTTCTTATGGGAATCTCAATTTGGGATTGGAACCATTGATTCCTATGCCTTGGTAAATGCGCAGGTAAATTACACCTTGCCTTCACTTAAAACCATTATTAAAATTGGAGGCACCAACATTGGAGGAAGCGATTATCGCACCAATTTTGGTTCTTCCTTTATTGGGCAAACGTATTATGTATCGCTTATTTTTGACGAATTATTGAGATAAGAATAAAATAGATAGAAACGAGCATAAAAAATCCCCGATATTAGATAATATCGGGGATTTTTAAATGTTGTTCAGAGTTCCAAATTAAGGCAAGTCTCCTTTATTCGGATACTGCTTTTGGCAGATTCACCCCTTGTTTTAGGATATAGATCCCCATAACCGTAAGCCATATTACTTTAACATGAAATACAGGTTTGTAGATTTCATAATGCTCTGGTATCCCCATCACAATGCCCATAGCGGCCAACCCTAACAGTGCTGTAAACCAGCCCAGCCATACATTGATGATCTTCCACTTCACCAAACCAAGACCTAATAATACCAAACCAACCCCGGAAAATACACGTCCAAAGCGCACAAAACAGGTAACATATTGGTTTGTATATAAAATGTCGTTCATGAATACTTCAATTTCTGCAGCGGACAAGCCTGCTGTCTTGCCTACACCCCAGGCGCCAAAATTATAGTAAAAGGCCGAGGCTATAGCCAGGGTCATGGTTCCTGCAATGACCATCCCTGCACCGGGAACAATAACAACGCGGTATGGTTTTTCAAAAGTGATCGCCATAAGAGCGAAGATTGCGATAGCCATGATCACCCATCCAAAAATATGGATACGGAACATCCAGATCCAGGTCCAGACCTGCTCCCCAATAGGGCCAAAATCGGAGGCCACTATGTACTCTCCAATATGATGTGGAGAAAAGAACCAGCCCACCCATAATAAAAGTGCTGCCACAAGAAAGGCCCATCCTGTAAATTTAGTTTCAAAGTCTTTTTTCATCCTTAAGTTGATTAATTAGTAATGTAAATGGTACTAAAAGGCGATAATATAGGAGGAAAATACAGGGCAGTACGTAACATTTGTTACACAAGGTAAATAATTCAAGACTTCTTCTGGCTAACCCCGGGGTATTCTGTTGGAATATCTAATTAAAATTAAGGTTGAATAAAGGATCAGAATTCAAATTAAAGCAGCGGGTAAAAGATGGCAATTATTTACCAATATCAGATAAAAACAAAGGGATAAAAGCTATTTTAGTACAGATATAACCAGTTTCCCACAATATGAAGAAATTCACGATTTTAAGTTGTTGTAGTATTCTATTTATTGTTGGATGTCTTTTCTATACTGGTATTAATTGGAGGATTTTATCGCAAGCGGAAGGATGGGGTGTCGTGGGAATGGTTGGCCTGATTTCTTTTGGTATAGCTGGACTTATAATTGATTATGTTTTAAGAAAACTAATTAAGAATAAATGGATTCTAAATATTATCGAACTAATTATTGTTTTCTTTTTTTCAATCGAGCTTTGGATAACAAATAATCCGACATAAAATACAGTGGGTAACAACGGCTATGATTCGTCACCCCACAGGCGTGAGATAAACGTAGTCAAGGGTGTAAACTCTTACTCTATTCATAGTAGGGTCCATTAAAACCTTAATAAAATAAAATTGAATAAAATCCATATATGAAACTAAGTAGAAATATCATAATTGCATTG
Source organism: uncultured Eudoraea sp. (assembly GCA_965368835.1). GTDB lineage: Bacteria > Bacteroidota > Bacteroidia > Flavobacteriales > Flavobacteriaceae > Muriicola. Next base: position 6,968 of record CBDUON010000113.1, read on the forward strand.
CTAACAAGTGCAGGTGTAACCTTAACAGCACAAAAAACTGATGATTCTTATTTATTGCAAAATATAGACTCCAGGGATAAAACCACCTTAAATGGTATGTGGGATATTATTGTTGACCCCTTAG
>CBDUON010000114.1:0-7062 GCA_965368835.1 uncultured Eudoraea sp.
GCTAGTTATACTGCCCGGTAGCCAGCAGCACCAGTGTGCATGCAATTTCTACTTCAATACCTTCGTTTCTCAGTAACTCGTAAAATTCAGGATTCTCCGTACCGGGATTAAAGATGACCCTTCTGGGTTTAAGGGCAAGGATGGTTTTGTAATAGGCTTTCTGCCTCACAGGGTTTAAATACATGGTAATAGTGTCTATCTCACCAAAAGTATCGAACCCTTTTAAAATTTTAACTCCTGCCACAGTACCTTCTTTAGCTCCAAAGGCTACTGTTTTCTGAGAAGAATCCACCAGTCTTTTAATAGCTATATAGCTATATCTGGATGGTTTTAATGATGCTCCGAATACCAATGTCTTTTTCATAAGGCGAAAGTGGTGTTAAAGTGTGTTAAGTACTGTAACGAATTACAATAAATCTCGTCTCTTGTAGTAGATTATAACTCATTCATTGGGACGCTGTATTTTAGTTAATGGTTAGTGTTTAGTGCGGCTTAACAATGATAGAAACCTCGATGTAACCATCGGGGTTTCTTATTTAAGACAGTTGGTTTTAGTATAAATTTCAACATACGTTTGTCTGTTAGTGCGTGTTATCTATTCGAATTAGTTTCCACCAGAGTGTCCTATTGGTGCATTGCCTTACCAACGCATTACAACACTTCCCCAGGTAAATCCGCTTCCAAAGGCCGCCAACACCACCAAATCACCTTCTTTGATTTTATCTTTTTCCCAGGCTTCCGTTAAAGCAATAGGAATAGAGGCGGCAGTAGTATTTCCGTACTTCATGATATTATTATATACCTGATCATCAGACAACCCAAATTGCTTTTGGACGAATTGAGAGATACGAAGATTAGCCTGGTGTGGAATCAGCATATCAATATCCTTTGCATCTAATTTATTCTTTTTAAGCCCTTCCATAATAACCTCTGAGAACCGCACCACGGCATTTTTAAATACCAGTTGTCCATTCATATAAGGGTAATAAGAAACATCCTCAGGATCGTTGTCCTTCAATATATCCGTTACCCAACGGTGACCTATCCCAGGTGCCAAAAGGGAAAGTTCTTCCGCAAACTGGCCTTCTGAATGTAAATGTGTAGACAGAATCCCTTTTGTAGGATCTTCTTCTCGCGTAAGTATTGCTGCCCCAGCTCCATCACCAAAAATTACTGACACTCCCCTGCCGCGTGTTGTAAAGTCGAGCCCGCCGGAATGCAATTCTGATCCTATCACCAAAATATTCTTGTACATCCCACTTTTAATATATTGGTCGGCCACGGAAACAGCATATATAAAACCAGAACATTGATTTCTTATGTCCAGCGCTCCTACAGTTTTGATATCCAGATCTCGTTGCACCAAAACCCCACCCCCTGGAAAATAATAGTCCGGACTTAGGGTGGCAAAAACTATAAAGTCGATGTCGTCCTTATCAATACCCGCTCTTTCAATAGCAATTTTGGCCGCTTTTACGCCCATGATAGTTGTGGTATCCTCCCCTTTAATTACGTGCCTACGTTCTTTAATACCCGTGCGTTCTTGTATCCAGGCATCGTTGGTATCCATTAGTTTAGACAGGTCGTCGTTGGTGACCACATTTTCGGGAACATAAAAGCCAAGACCCGATATTCTTGAGTTATACATAAATGGTAGATTTTCTGCTAAGGCCAGGGAGTAATCCTTTGACCTATGTTTAGTTTCGTAATCCTAAAATACCCAATCTTAGGTAGCCAGCCTAGTAAATAGGGAAAAGTTTAGGGCAACTCAGAAACTATTTCATCCTTGGAAGTGGACAGATACTGAGTATAGTTGTTTACCACCACTTCCGCCTTAAGATCATGAAGAAGGTTATACAGGCCAAAAAATGTTCTGTTGATATAAAGAAAGTGACGAGACCCCCTGTTTCCATTCATCTTTCTTATATGTTCATCCTTGGAATACCGTTGACTGAGATCTGCAATGCGCTCCCAAAAAGTATCGGATCCAAAATTGAAATGTTCCTGATTAAATGGCAAGGTAAACAGGGTTAGTAATTCCTTGAACAAGGCTTTAAAGAATATTCGCTCTTCATCGGTATCCCGGGGACTTAGGATCTCTAATTCATACAGTTTCTCTTCAAATAAGGCGTCATTCTCAATTACTTCTGTTCTTGCCAATTCGAAGTAAGGAATATAAAATTCATCCGGCACCTCTTTGATACAACCAAAATCGATCGCAATAAGCGTATTGTTTTCACTCACTAAAAAATTCCCCGGATGCGGATCTGCATGAACCTTGCGCAATCCATGCATCTGATACATATAAAAATCCCATAAGGTCTGTCCTAATTTGTCTCCGATATCCTTCGAAAACGGCCTTTGGGTGAACTCGCTTAAATGTGTGCCATTCATCCAATCCATAGTTATGATCCGTTCGCTGGAAAGATCTTCATAGTATTGTGGAAACTCAAGATTAGGGAGGTGTGCACAAGCATCCGAAATTTCTTTGCTTTGCTGGAGTTCCAGAATATAGTTGGTCTCTTCGAGCAACTTATTCTCTACTTCCTGGAAGTATTTTTCAGAATCTTTCCCCTGTAAATTAAACATACGCGTGGCTATAGGCTTAACCAGGGCCAGATCTGAAGAAATACTCTGTGCTACCCCGGGATATTGAATTTTTACAGCGAGAATTTTTCCATTTTTCTCAGCTTTGTGAACCTGACCTATGCTGGCCGCATTGATGGAATCTTTTTCGAAGGTATCGAACACTTCTTCGGGAAAGGATCCCTGATATTTCTTAAACGTCTTTCTCACTAAAGGTGCAGACAAGGGAGGTACTGAAAATTGTGCCAGAGAAAACCGCTCTACATAAGCTCTGGGCAGCAGATTTTTTTCCATACTGAGCATTTGAGCCACTTTTAGGGCACTGCCTTTCAGGCTTTTAAGACCGTCATAAATATCTGTGGCATTATTCTCGTTGAGTTCATCGCGGGTAAGCTCAGAATTGACGAGTTTTTTACTGTAATATTTTACATAATTACTACCAACTTTTACACCGGTCTTAACTAATTTACCTGCTCTCTCAATTTTCCCTGTAGGGATCTTATCCAGTGTTTTCATATGAATTGTTACTTCTTAAAATTTATTCCTACCTCATGTTTTCTTTGTAGAGAAACTTACCAAAGTCGATTATACTGTCCAGGGGGGTATTATCAAATACGTCAAAAATTGTTTGAACCGACTTTTCTATGGCCATGTCTGTTTTTTCAAATGAAGGTGAAGAATCATCACACCAAAATTTCAAAAGAAACAGGAATTGGAACCAGGCGCCTTCAGAAAAGACGGAAGGACTGTGTTTGGAGAACTTAAATGACTTAGCATCATTGCCTTCATCAATAAGTTCTGCAGCAAAATTTTTAATATGCCTTCGTAAACTCTTTAATTGCTCCATTTTCTTGAGCATAAAACCTTGTTGATTAAGAGTGAACAATACATAACTTCTATTTAGTGTCAACAATTCAAAGAAGGTAAAAAAGAAGGTAAGCATCTTGTCCTTGTTGGAAAAGCCATCAAACTCCTTATTCTTTTCCATGAGTTCCATGGTGTTTAAAAAAAAAGTATCCCAGATGCTTTTCTGAAGATTCTCTATTGAACCAAAGTGTTTATAGAATTGATCTTCTGTAACCTCAATAGACTTAGAAAACTTATAGACAGAAGCAGGCACCTTTTCCTGTTCCAGGACGTATGTCATGTAGCCTGAAATAATCTGATCCCTTAAAGAACTAGCTTTCGCTTTTTTAACTGCCATATCATTACTTTTTGTTTATGTAAATTTACGATATTATAAACATTATTTTGTTAAATATATGCGAATAATACACCTGAACTAAAAAAGCGTGTTTTCTTTCGAGAACACGCTTTTCAACAACCTAACCAATTAATAAACAAACTGCTTACTAAAATCAATTAATCTTTTTCATAGCATTGATCTTTTTGTAAACATACGTCAAATATAATTAATGTTTAATTATTATATCTATTATTTAAACAAAAATATTTGTTAAAGTTTCTTGCATCGGGATGTGTAATTAAAATATGTGCCAGTTTGTCACAATAGTGAGCTATGGTACTTTTTTTGACCTTACAAAGGAGTTAACTAAAAAAAATAAAAAATGGCAACAGGTAAGATCAATGTTTCTGTAGAGAATATTTTTCCGCTTATTAAAAAATTCTTGTACAGTGACCATGAAATATTCCTAAGAGAATTAATATCGAATGCAACAGACGCTACCCTCAAACTAAAACATCTAAGTTCTATTGGCGAAGCCAATGTGGAATACGGCAATCCTAAGATAGAGGTGAAGGTAGATAAGAAGGGTAAAAAACTTCATATCATTGATGAGGGGATCGGGATGACTCAGGAAGAGGTAAAAAAATACATCAACGAGGTAGCCTTTTCAGGTGCCGAAGAATTTTTAGATAAATATAAAGAGGCAGGAAAAGATGCCGGGATCATAGGGCATTTTGGCCTTGGATTCTATTCCTCCTTTATGGTTGCCAAAAAGGTTGAGATCCTCACCAAGAGCTATAAGGATGAACCAGCAGCGCATTGGAGTTGTGACGGTTCTCCGGAATTCAGTCTAAAGAAAGGAAAAAAGGAAACTCGTGGTACAGAGATCATCCTGCATATTGCAGATGATTCCACAGAATTTTTAGAAGAGCAGCGAATCCGGGAGCTGCTTAGCAAGTACAATAAATTTATGCCCATCCCTATTAAGTTTGGGACCCGTACCGAAACCCTCCCTAAACCTAAGGGAGCAAAAGAAGAAGATCCGGCTCCTACCAAAGAGGTAGATGATATCATCAATAATCCAAACCCCGCCTGGACCAAGAAGCCTACGGAACTAAAAGAGGATGACTATAAGTCTTTTTACAGGGAACTGTATCCAATGCAGTTCGAAGAACCGCTTTTTAATATACATCTCAATGTAGATTATCCATTTAATCTTACGGGGATCCTCTACTTTCCAAAGCTTACAAACGATCTGAATATTCAGAAGGACAGGATACAACTCTACCAGAATCAGGTATTTGTTACAGATAATGTGGAAGGTATAGTTCCTGAATTCCTTACGATGCTACGAGGAGTGATCGACTCTCCGGATATTCCTTTAAACGTTTCCCGTTCGTATTTGCAGGCAGATGGGGCTGTGAAAAAGATCTCATCCTACATCTCAAGAAAAGTGGCAGATAAACTTGCCTCCCTTTTTAAAGAGAATCGCGCTGATTTTGAAGCCAAATGGAATGACATAAAGATCGTTATTGAATACGGAATGCTTTCGGACGATAAGTTCTTTGAAAAAGCAGAAACTTTCGCGCTTTACCCAACAGTGGATGGCAGTTATTTCACCTTTGAGGAACTAAAGGATAAGATATCGGCTTTGCAAACAGATAAAGATGATAAGCTGGTTGTCTTGTATGCTTCTGACAAGGAAGCGCAACACAGTTATATTGAAGCTGCCAAAGCCAAAGGTTATGAGGTGTTACTAATGGATTCTCCCATTGTAGGGCACCTGCTTCAAAAACTTGAAACCTCCAAGGAAAAAGTAGCCTTTGCCAGAGTAGATGCTGATCATCTGGATAAGCTGATCAAAAAAGAGGAAACTCAGATCAGTAAACTCTCAGAAGAAGAAAATGAGAAACTCAAGACTCAAATAGAAGAAGCAGTAGGCGAAAAAGGATATACAGTTCAACTAGAACCTATGGATAGTCAGGCCGCTCCGTTTATTATTACTGAACCGGAGTTTATGCGCAGAATGAAGGAGATGCAGCAAACCGGTGGAGGAATGATGGGTATGGGTAATATGCCAGACATGTTTAATCTGGTTGTAAATACCAATCATGAGCTTGTTGGAGAGATATTAAGTACTAAAACTGCCAAGAAAAGAGAACGACTCATTAATCAGTCGCTCGATCTTGCCAGACTCTCAAAGGGGCTTTTAAAAGGCGAGGCTCTTACCAACTTCATTAAACGGAGTTACGAAATGGTAAAATAAATTTAAAATCTTGCATTAAAAGGCCGCTTTATTGAGCGGCCTTTTTATTTTTACTATATGATAGAACCCTGGCATCTTTACGCAATGGCTGCAATGTACATCCTTGCAGGGATAATGCATTTTATAAAACCCAAAGCGTATATGAGGATCATGCCCAAATACCTTCCCAACCACAGGGAATTGGTTTATGCAAGTGGTGTTGCTGAGATAGTGCTTGGGATAAGTTTGTGTATACCCCAACTTAAAAACATAGCCATAATAGGTATTATCTTAATGTTGGCAGTTTTTTTAATGGTACATTTCTATATGCTAAAAGGAGAAAAAGAAGGAGCAGGCATTCCCAGATATATCCTTTTACTCAGGATTCCCCTTCAATTTGGGTTGATGTATTGGGCCTATTGGTATTTCTAAGAGCCGATCAACTTTTTTGAGAACTTAAGATGCTATTACCTAAAACATAACCCGCTTATTTGCCCAGCTTTTTTTTAGCCATATTATTTGAATGGCAACACAACTGATTAATGCCAGGGAAGAAAAAAGCAATATTCTACTGCTTAAAATAGATGGTAAATTACCGCTGAACATGGTTTTTGAACGCTCTGTCAGAGATGAGAAAAATCCGGAAAATACCGTTCCTTGTTCCCCGCTAAAGTATCCAAGAAGCAATAGGGCAACAGCTAAGCAACCTACCGCAATCCATGAAGCCAATGAAAATACTGGCGTATATACAGTTTTTACGCCTGTTTCCCCGGAAGATTTTAATTTACCCAATACGGTATCTGTAAATTGTTTATTAGGTTCCTCCAATGGGATCTCTTTTGTGAGTTGCCTGATAAAGGCATCTAATGCTCTTTCGTTCTCAGTGCTCATAATTTGTTACATTTTCATTTAATAAGGTACTACTTAAAAGTATTGCCAATTGTTTTCTGCTTCGAAATAACCTGACTTTAATTACTTCTAAACTTAAAGAAACAATTTCTGCGATCTCACGGATCGATAATTCTTCAAAATAAAACAAGGTTAC
>CBDUON010000115.1:0-7059 GCA_965368835.1 uncultured Eudoraea sp.
TAAGGCCATGGAAAAGAGAACAGTTAGGCAGAGGCTACGATGCGTCTTCCTGGATTGAAAAAACCGCCATTGAAATGGCCGATTCTATTATTGCCGTTTCCAAGGAAACCAAAGAGGATGTTTTAAAGTATTTTGATGTAAAAGAAGATAAAATTCAGGTCATATATAACGGCATCAACCTACAGGAATATGTTGTCACTGAAGACACCTCTACCTTAGAAGAATACGGAATAGACAAAACAAAACCATATGTGTTGTTTGTGGGCCGCATCACCAGACAAAAAGGGATCATTCACCTGGTAAATGCCATAAAATATATTGATGCAGATACACAGATTGTTTTGTGCGCAGGCGCTCCGGACACCAAGGAAATAGCCCGGGAAATGGAAGAGAGCGTACAAGCCGTTACCAGGACGAGGAAGAATGTCATCTGGATCGATAAGATGCTCGATAAAAAGTCGGTCATCCAACTGTATTCCCATGCAGATGTATTTTGTTGCCCATCCATTTACGAGCCTTTTGGCATCATCAATATTGAAGCCATGGCCTGCGAAACGGCTGTGGTTGCAAGTGCTGTTGGGGGTATCAAAGAAGTTGTGGTAGACGGGAAAACCGGGATCTTAGTGCCTTTGGAACAGCAAAAAACTGCCCCTTTTGAACCGGTAGATCCTGATAAGTTTTCGAGAGACCTCGCTGAAGGCATTAATTCGCTTGTAAAAAACGATGACTTGCGAAGATCAATGGCCGTGAATGGACGTAAAAGGGTTGAAGAAACCTTTGATTGGGAGGCTATCGCTAAACAAGTAGAAACATTATATGAATCCTTAATATAACAAAGATGGTTAACAATAAAACTCTTGGCATAATACTCGGTGGCGGACAAGGAACCCGATTATATCCCCTTACTCAATCTCGGTCTAAACCGGCAGTACCAATTGCCGGGAAATATAGATTGGTTGACATACCTATTTCCAATTGTATCAATTCCGAGATAAAAAGAATGTATGTCTTAACACAATTTAATTCAGCCTCGCTCAACAAGCATATAAAGAACACCTATCATTTTAGTTTTTTTAGTTCGGCTTTCGTAGATGTTCTTGCCGCAGAACAAACCCTGGGTAACACCAAATGGTTTCAGGGAACGGCAGATGCTGTAAGGCAATGCATGCATCATTTCCTAAGGCACGATTTTGAGTATGCTTTAATTCTATCGGGAGACCAGCTCTATCAAATGGATTATAATCAGATGCTGAAAGCCCATATCGATAACGGCGCTAAAATTACCGTAGGGACCATTCCCGTGCATGCAAACGATGCTCCGGCCTTTGGCATCCTAAAATCGGATCAGGAAAATAAAATTACTTCGTTCATAGAGAAACCTGCCACTGAGCTTTTACCGGATTGGACCTCCGAAGTAAGTGATGAAATGAAGTCCCAGGGAAGACATTATCTGGCTTCCATGGGTATTTACATTTTTAATAAAGATCTGCTGATAGAACTGATGAACGATCCCGATACCGTTGATTTTGGGAAGGAAATAATTCCTCAGAGCATACACAAGCACAAGACAATGAGCTATCCATTTGAAGGATACTGGACAGACATTGGAAATATTACCTCCTTCTTTGAGGCCAATTTGGGCCTCAGTGATGACATTCCGAAATTTAATTTATACGATAAAAACAACCGTATTTACAGCAGGGCGAGAATGTTACCAACAACAAAAATCAGTGGCACCAAAATGGTGAAAGCCGTCATTGCTGATGGCTGTATTATTCACGCTGCGAGTATTGAGAGATCTGTTATTGGGATCCGGGCAAGGATAGGAAAAGATTCTACCATTCTCAACACCTATGTAATGGGTAGTGATTATTACGAAACACTGGAGGAGATAGAAAAATTCAAAATAAAAATATTAATGGGTATTGGTGAACGCTGTACTTTTGAGAATGTCATTGTTGATAAGAACTGCAGAGTTGGAGATGATGTGAGCATAAAAGGCGGACCCCATTTGGAAGATAAAGAAACGGATACCTATGTGGTAAGAGATGGCATTGTAGTACTAAAGAAAGGATCAGTGATCCCAAGTGGTACGGTAATATAAGTTATCACATTGCATCAATGCTAAAATCTATGGCTTTTTGAGAGCTCATAATGTTCCTTTAAAAACTTATGATCTAAGCGATTAGTAGAATTGAAAGAAATTAAGTTTTAGGAAGTTTAGAAAGAACCTATACTTCGAAAACAATGAATTATAATAAGTAGTTTTTATTGAGGCTGAAAAGAATCAATAATTAGTATTTTCATAGAATTAAACCTCAATAATGAAAAAGCCTATAATTATACTAGTATGTCTGTTATCATTCCTCGGAAGCGTCCAAGCTCAATCTTCATCATTATGGTTTGGGTATTATCAGGAAGATGCCGGCAATAACCCTGAAGATCCTATGATTGGAGTGGTGTACTTGCACATTCCTAATAACGGAGAATTTTCTGGGGAACTTATTTTTAGTTATCAGGGTTGCCAGGGAGGCATGCAACGTGGACGGGTATCTGGACAGGTCAATGAAAATGTTATCTCAGGTAATTGGTCTGGAACCGTTGATAATGTAGCAGTAGGTGGTGGTTATTCGGGACAAATGGATCTAAGTAAAAAAAGTTATTCCGGCGTTTATAACAATAGTGAAGGAAAGAAAAAAATTGAATGTGATTGGCTCACTTATTTTGTTGCCGGAAATGGAACGTGGCAAGTATATGGATCAAACGAGCCTTTTAATATAAATATTGATATCTCATATGAGGAAGGAATACCGATTTTTAATTGGACCGACTTCGATGATCTTGACACTTTTCGTTTCGTAATAGTCGATGTGGAATGCTTAATTGAACAACAAGACCTCGAACAATGTTGGGTTTGGAACGGCGAATATGTCTTTACAGATCTTGAATATGGCATGGACTACGGTGATTTACCTCCTTCCAAGCCATTAATCACTGGCAAAAAATATTTGATACATGTTCTGGCCTATGGAGAGGACGGAAGCGTTCTGGGTTCTGCCAGTAAGGAATTCACACATCAATAAAAGGGAATATTACTTATAGATCTGTTCTTCTCAATAAAACCTGCAATCCACCGCGGGCGAATTTCCTGAGTGCGAATCCCAGCTTATGTATTAAGATTGGGCGATAGCAAAAGAGTTCTGCAAACATTGCATGCAAAGTATCGCAGCTAAAATCATTTGAATATAATTAGAAAACTTACACTCTTGTGTAACATTCCGGGGTTTGCAACGCCCTATACTCAACAAACTCATCAATTAAAATATGAAATCAAATAAAAAAGTTGGAAGGCTGGTAGGTCTGCTGTTTCTCATCATTTTCATTTTAGGTGTTACTATGTATCAATTTTTACAGAGTCCACTTTTTATGGATAATTATCTTACCGCCACATCTTCAAGCGCTAATCAAATTATTATTTCTTGCTTACTTGGGGTTGTAAGCGGACTACTTACCGTTATTATTTCAATAGTACTGTTCCCCATTTTTAAAAGACACAATGCCACCCTTGCCTATATTTACTTTGCTTTTTGTATTCTCTATTTCGTGGCTATTGCAATTGACAATGTGAGCGTCCTATCACTACTTGAACTGAGCAAGGAATATGTAAATAGTGGAGGCGAAAATTCTGATACATATAAGATTATGGGAACAGTTTTATACGGAAGACATTGGTGGACGCACTATTTTACTTTATTGATCTCATGCTTTCCTGTTTTTGTCCTCTATTATACTTTATACTTGTCTAAATTAATTCCCAGAATAATATCGATAATTGGAATTATAGCTGTGTTTTTAATGTTTTCTGAAGAACTCTTATCAATGTTTGGAGGTAGCATAAGCATGAATATGCTACTGCCATTGGGATTAATTCAACTATTTCTTCCGCTTTGGTTATTGTTTAAAGGTTTGAATTCATCAATTTTGCAACCTGAAATTAAAGCACAGAATTAAACGCTTCAATAGAAATTCCTATTTTTAAACAAAACAAGAACCGGCTAGTATGATACCATGACAGGGGCTCATTTAGCCAGTATGAATTCTGCCCTAATACGCAATAGCATATAGCTGTCAACGATTAAAAAAAACAGGGTTACATATTATAAATGTGAAAAATACCAATAAGCATTCACAACAGGAAGATAAGGACCACAGCCATTCTAACCTCCATGTTTTAGGCGAAAACACCGAACTCTATTTTGCCATTATAAGTGGTGTGTGCTGGATTTTAGGATCGGTCTTTTCCTTTACCCCTGCTCCAGAAAACTTAGCCACTACTCTTTTTATTATCGGGGCTATTTTCGGAGGGGTTTTTACTTTTATGTCTGCAGGTAAGGACGTTTTAAGAGGGAAGTTGGAAATAGATTTTCTAATGTTATTTGCAGCAATAGGCGCTGCAATTTTGGGTAAGTGGGGAGAAAGTGCTTTGCTACTCTTCCTGTTTAGTTTGGGACATGCCCTGGAGCATTATGCCATGAAACGAGCACGGAAATCTATTTCAGCCCTATCTGATCTGGCTCCTCCTGTGGCCCTTCTTAAGCACCATGGCGAAATAAAAGAAGTGTATATAGAACAGCTTAAAGTAGGAGATATTATTGTAGTAAAACCTAATACAAAAATAGCTGCAGACGGTGTAGTTGCGAAAGGAACCAGTCCTGTAAATCAGGCATCCATAACTGGCGAAAGTATGCCAGTCACTAAATATCCCAGCCAGAACTGGCAAAATGAATCAGAAATTAAAAAGCTTCTTCCGGAGCATAGGGTTTTTGCAGGCACAATAAATGGCAGCGGAGCACTGGAGATCAAAGTATTAAAAGAAGCAAAAGACAGTACACTTTCCAGATTAATTTATTTAGTAAAAGAAGCCGAAACACAAAAATCGCCAACACAACAACTCACAGATAAGTTTGAAAAATACTATGTCCCTTCTGTTTTAATAGTAGTAATCATCTTATTATTTGCTTTCTTACTAATAGACGAAACCTTTCAACAGAGTTTTTACAGAGCCATGTCTGTATTAATTGCTGCTTCGCCATGTGCATTAGCCATTTCTACACCAAGTGCGGTATTGGCAGGAATTGCACGTTCGGCCCGTCAGGGAGTACTAATAAAAGGTGGTCGACCCCTGGAAGACCTGGGTGGGATAAGTGCCATTGCTTTTGACAAAACAGGCACTTTAACTGAAGGCAGACCCACCCTCACCCATGCTATTCCATTTGGAACAATTACCAAAGAACACCTATTAAAAGTCGCAGTTGCAGTAGAAGCACTGAGTGATCATCCCTTGGCTGCCGCTATTGTAAAGGGAGGCAGAAAACAATTAGGAGATATCGAAATTCCTGAAGCAGAAAATTTAAAAGCATTAATTGCAAGGGGAATTCAGGCTGATTGGAATGGAAGTATTGTTCACATAGGCAACCGAAGACTTTTTGAAGAGTTGTCAGGAGCATCAGTTCCTGAGGAAATTGACCTGAAAATGTCCGAACTAGAAGCAGGCGGACACACTTCAATGATTGTACATCAGGATGATGCATATTTGGGAATTATTTCCGCAATGGATGTTGCCCGTCCCGAAGCCATTTCAACCCTGGCCGCTTTGAAGAAAATTGGGATTAAGCGAATGATCATGCTTACAGGAGATAATCAAAAAGTAGCTGATGCAATTGCTAAAAACATAGGAATTACGCACCCGATGGGTGGTTTACTTCCAGAAGATAAGGTAAAGGCAATTGAACAACTAAAAGTACAAGAAGGTGGGGTAGCCATGGTTGGCGATGGTGTAAATGACGCTCCTGCAATGGCGAAAAGCACAGTGGGCATAGCAATGGGAGCCGCAGGTTCTGATGTTGCTTTAGAAACAGCAGATATTGCATTGATGGCTGATAAATTAGATAATCTTCCGTTTGCTATTGGTCTAAGCAGAAAAGCAAAACTCATCATAAAGCAAAACTTAATAATTAGTTTGGGCATGGTCGCTATTTTGGTTCCTTTAACCATCATGGGCACAATAGCAATTGGGCCAGCCGTGGTGGGTCATGAAGGCTCTACCGTCATTGTTGTCCTGAATGCTTTGAGGCTGTTGAAGTATGAAATGGAATAAAAGTCGAAGGAGAAGACAAATAAAATTAATTTCTGGCACAAGTCTACTTACGAAAATCCCTGCGTCCCGTCCTGTCCCGATAGCTATCGGGATCGGGATCGGGATCGGCATTGGGATTCTTTTCGATTTGTATTTGTTAATTTAGGGCCTTATAACAAGCAATAAATCTTATTCTAACTGTTCTGCATATTCAAAATAAAAACTATTTACACATGAAGAAATACTATCTACTACTTTTAATTACATCCATGCTAACAAATGTTTATGCTCAAACAGATATTAAGAATAGTAAAGACTATGCATTCTTAGATAGACTTCCTGGGTATTCAATTTCAATGTATGATGAAAGCGAGTTTGATTCCCATGAATTCTATTATGATAATACGAAGCACGTTTTAGAAGGAAGGAAATTCACCATAGAATACAGGCATGATCAATGGAATAATAAAAATTATGAATTTCCGACAAGACTTCAAATTTTAAGGAACTATTCTAATGCAATTAAATCAGCTGGAGGAAGAATATTGTTTGAAAGGTATAATTCTGAACATGGTAACTATAGTTTTAAAACAAATGATGGAAAAGAAATATGGATTCAAGTAAAGAATTCATTACAAGGTATATCTTACAAGTTGATCATTATTGAACAAGAAAAAATGCGACAAGATATTGTTATTGACGCCGAGCTTATAAAGAATGCTATAGAACTGGAAGGAAAAATTGCCATTTATGGTATTTATTTTGATACCGGAAAATCAATTATAAAAGAAGAATCCCAACTCGCATTAGTTGAGATAGCGGAGTACTTAAAGAATAACCCTACTATTAACTGTTGGGTAGTTGGGCATACGGATTCTGATGGTTCTTTTCAAATAAACAGTAAATTATCATTAGACAGAGCC
>CBDUON010000116.1:0-6974 GCA_965368835.1 uncultured Eudoraea sp.
TCTAATTTTATTTTTGACTGGGCAAAGTCAAGATCTACTACAGAACCCCTGTTTGAGGGTGTAATGACTTCTACCATGGGCCAGCAGGGTCTATCCATGATCACCCAGGGAAAGCGCGTAAAATAAGCAGATTTCAATTCTTGTTCTCTTGTACATTACGTAAACCGGTAGTGTAATCATGGCACAAATTTCTACTACTATTTTTAGGTGATTTGTATCCCCTGACAAGCAGAGATTGTTTTAACCAAAATTTATGAGAGCTACTTTGGGACCATCATTAATTTATATTGTATATTTGTTAACCATTTGGTTAAACCATATAGTTATATGAATAAAACGAAAGACAAAAACACGGAAGAGCATATCCTTGATGCGGCTAAAAATGTATTTCAGACCAAAGGAATGGATGGAGCACGTATGCAGGAAATTGCTGATAAGGCCGGTATCAATAAGGCCATGTTGCACTATTATTACAGAAGCAAACAACAGCTTTTTGAAGCCGTATTCAAGAACGCCTTCTCCTTACTGGCACCTCAGTTAAATGCAATTTTAAATGACGACTCTTCTATTGAAGACAAGATCAAAAACTTTACGTCTAACTATATCTCATTTATAAGTAAGCATCCTTATCTGCCAAACTTTATTATTCAGGAGCTCAATAGGAATCAGGATTTTATTTTAAGCCTGAAGGACAACAAAGGGTTTCCCAAGCTCGATAAGTTTAAGAAACAAGTAGCTCTGGAAGTTGAAAAGGGCATTATAAAGCCAATAAGTGCCGAACAATTATTTATCAATATTCTGGCACTTAACATTTTTCCATTTGTTGCCAAACCTTTGATCATGGCGGTTATCAATGTAAACAGTGAAGCGTATAAACAACTAATAGAAGCGCGCAAAATTGAGGTTTCCAATTTTATTATCAATTCTATAAAGCACCCATAAGATGAAACGATTCGCAGTAATAGTAATGACCTTATTAGCAACACAGGGCTTTGCTCAACAAAGCGTTACATTGGACGAATGTTATCGTTTGGT
The DNA here is from genome assembly GCA_965368835.1 of uncultured Eudoraea sp. Classification (GTDB taxonomy): domain Bacteria; phylum Bacteroidota; class Bacteroidia; order Flavobacteriales; family Flavobacteriaceae; genus Muriicola. The sequence continues at coordinate 1,036 of CBDUON010000116.1, forward strand.
AGCAGAAAACTACCCTCTGGGAAAACAGCAACAACTCCTGGAAGCACAAAATGAATTAAATACAAAAGTTACTTCCAGTACAAAACTACCGCAAATCAATTTTGATGCCCAGGCAACATATCAGTCGGATGTAATTGAAATCCCTATTCCCAATTCAACGATTGAACCCATAAATAAAGATCAATATCGCGCTACACTTTCTGTGAATCAGCTTATTTATGATGGCGGTCTAACCCGGACCACATTAAACATGAATTCTGCACAGTTAAAAACAAAGCAAAAGCAGGTTGAAGTTAATCTATACCAATTAAAACTACAGATCAATCAGCTGTATTATTCTATCCTTTTGTCTCAGGAGGCAGAGGTGTTATTAAGAGCGAAAAAAGCACAACTAAGCGCCAAATTAAACGAGGTGGAAGCGGGTGTGAAATACGGGGTCATCTTACCTTCATCCGATATGATCATAAAAGCTGAATTATTAAAAATAGATCAGCAATTTCAAGAATTGAAAAGCAATAAAATGGCGTTAATTGAAACGCTATCGAGCCTTATAGGTCAAACATTAGGCGCTTCTACCCTATTTCAAACCCCTATGGTGGAAATACAATTACAGCAAGGTTTACAGCGTCCTGAACTGGAGTTGTTTCAAATAAAAAAAGAGGAAATAGCAAGCTCTGAAGCAATGATCTCCAGGCAAAATACACCAAAACTACTTGGTTTTGCAACGGGCGGATACGGGAATCCTGGACTAAATTTTCTCGATAATTCCTTTCAGGCATTTTATACGGTTGGTGTAAAATTGAATTGGAAAGTTTTTGACTGGAACTCCAATAGAAATAAACGGAGATCTTTAGCGATCAATAAGGATCTGCTTGACAATGAAACCGAAGTATTTAAGCTTCATACCGGCATAGAACTCAACAAACAGCTAAAGGATATAAATAAAATAGAAGCCATCATTGCTACAGACCAGCAGATTATCAACCTCAGGAAAGACGTGCTGCAAACCGCAGATTCTCAGCTAAAAAATGGTGTCATTACGTCCTCAGCATACATCACAGAACTTACCAATTTATACGAGGACCAAAACACCCTGGTTAGGCATACAATTGAGTTACAACTCGCTAAAGCAAATTACAATGTCATTAAGGGATAATACATATTTACAAATGAAAAAATATTATAGCATAATAGGACTAAGTATGATAGCTGCAAGCGTGTTATCATGTAACAATTCTAACGGAAAGGCTGATGGTTATGGAAATTTTGAAGCAACGGAAATAACAATATCTGCAGAAAACAATGGAAAACTAATGCAGTTTAACGTCAACGAAGGCGAGGTGCTTCAAAAGGACACATTTATTGGCTATATAGATACTATTCCTCTGGCTTTAAAAAAAGAGCAGTTACAGCTGTCAAAAGCAGTAATCAACTCAAAATCTAAAGGTGTATTGTCGCAAATTAATGTGTTAGATGCCAGGCTGAAAACAGCCAACACCAATAAAACCAGAATTGAAAATCTGATCAGGGAAAATGCGGGAACCCAAAAACAGTTAGATGATATACAAGGCGAAATAGATGTTGTAAAGCAACAAATAAGAAGCATTGAAATTCAAAACGGACCTGTAGTAAATGAGTTGAAAAGTATTGATGTGCAGCTTAAACAAATTGATGATCAAATTGCCAAAAGCAAGATCATTAATCCTATAGACGGAACTGTTTTAACGAAATACGCTGAGCCCTACGAAATTACTGCTTTCGGCAAACCGCTTTATAAAATAGCCGACATAAGTAGCATGCAATTACGCGTGTATGTCAGTGAAACGCAACTTGTAAATATAAAAATAGGTCAGGATGTCACTGTAAAGGTTGATGACGGAGATGCATTGAAAAACTACAAAGGGACTATAGGCTGGATTGCTTCGGAAGCAGAATTCACACCTAAGATCATTCAGACAAAAGAAGAGCGGGTTGCTTTGGTCTATGCCGTAAAAATAGATGTCACTAATGACGGAAGCCTGAAAATAGGCATGCCGGCCGAAATGTGGATAAATAATTATAATAACAATTAAGAATATACCTATGAAAAATACAGTCATGATTCTCCTGTTACTTGCAACAACGATAATGATCGGTTGCAAGAACACCGAAAAACAAGAAGAACACCAAAGCACTATAAAAGTGGCGCAAGCACAGGAAACCGATATTTTAAGCACGGCATGGATGCATGATATGCAATTAGACGAGGGTGCCAAATGGAAAGCAAATATTGAAACTACCGAAGGTGTGGTAAAAATGCAGCGCCTGATAAATACCCATGCAACAGTAGCTATTGAAGATTATCATGAATTGGCAGGCAAGCTCAATGAGGTAAAAAATAAGCTTGTAAAAGAATGCACCATGAAGGGACCGTCCCATGATAATTTACACATTTGGCTGTATCCCTTAGTTGAGAAGATTGGGGCGTTATCCGAAGTCAATACCCTCGCCGAGGCAGCGGAAATAAAGCAAAGTATAGCAGATAATCTTAATTCTTATACCAATTACTTTCAGTAAAATATTAAAATATAATACGATGGACAAACACAGTTACAATGTCAATATTAGCTGGACACAAAACCGAAAAGGGATGATGTGTTCCCCTGAGTTACAAAAAGGCAACACCAATGAAGCCAACTGCATAGAAGTTGCAACCCCACCCGAGTTTCCGGGAGGAATCCCCAATATCTGGTCACCCGAACATTTATTTACGGCAGCTGTAAGCAGCTGTTTAATGACTACTTTTTTAGCCATTGCTGAAAATTCAAAATTAGAATTCGTCAGTTTTAAATGTGGGTCCAAAGGTATTTTGGAGAAAGTAGACGGGAAGTTTGTGATCAGCGAAGTATTCTTATTCCCTGAAGTTATAATAACAGACGAATCTCAACGTGAACGTGCAGAACGCATTTTAGAAAAATCTGAAAGAGCCTGTTTAATTTCAAACTCCATTACCTCAAAGATAACCATGGAAACTAAAATAATTGCTCAAAACTAAAGCCTAGTGAGTATTTCTGTAAGCCATATCAGCAAAACCTATAAAAAAGTCACCGCCTTGGAAGACATTTCTTTTGAGGTAAAAGAAGGTGAGCTTTATGGGCTTATTGGCCCCGATGGTGCAGGTAAAACAAGCCTATTCAGAATTTTAACCACGCTTTTAATTGCTGATAAAGGGACCGCAACGGTTGCGGGTTTTGATGTGCTAAACGATTATAAAAAAATAAGGAAGAGCGTTGGGTATATGCCCGGGAGATTCTCATTATACCATGACCTAACCGTTGAAGAGAACTTGCATTTCTTTGCAACCATTTTCGGCACTACCATAGCAGAAAACTACGATCTAATAAAAGACATTTATGTTCAAATAGAACCTTTTAAAGACCGCCGTGCGGGAAAACTGTCTGGTGGCATGAAGCAAAAACTCGCTCTAAGCTGCGCGTTGATCCACAAACCCAAAGTCTTGTTTTTAGACGAGCCTACTACCGGAGTTGACCCGGTTTCGAGAAAGGAATTTTGGGAAATGCTTAAACGCTTGCAGCAAAAGGGTATTACCATCTTAGTATCCACACCTTATATGGATGAGGCTGCATTATGTGACCGAATTGCGCTGATCCAAAATGGTAAAATTTTGGAGATAGATACCCCCAAAGCTATAGTAAAGCACTACCCAAAATCTATTTATAACGTTGGCGCAGACAATATGTACCAATTGATACATAGTTTAAAAGCTTATAAACACCAGCACAGTGTGTATCCTTTTGGTGAATTTGTGCATTATACAGATGCCAGATCAGACTTTAATACAGCCGACTTAGTACAGTATTTAGAATCTGAAAACCTGGCAGATATCACCATACAAAAGACGGCACCAACCATAGAAGACACTTTTATGGAATTAGCGAAATAATGAACAACAACAAGGTCATACAAGTAACGGAGTTAACCAAAATGTTTGGTGATTTTACAGCTGTAGACGCTATTTCGTTTGAGGTTGAAAAAGGGGAAATATTTGGTTTTCTGGGTGCCAATGGTGCTGGGAAAACTACGGCAATGAAAATGCTGATCGGTATTTCAAAACCAACTTCTGGCGCTGCCCGGGTAGCCGGGTTTGATGTATTTACACATGCGGATGATGTCAAAAAAAGCATTGGGTATATGAGTCAGCGGTTTGCGTTGTATGACGATTTAACGGTTAAGGAGAACATTACATTTTTTGGCGGTATCTACGGACTTTCAAGAAGTAAGATCAAGGAAAAATCGGATGCTTTACTTATAGATCTGGGATTAAAGTCTGTTGCAAATCAATTGGTAGGTGCTTTGCCATTGGGCTGGAAGCAAAAAATATCATTTTCAGTGGCTTTACTGCACGATCCAAAAATTGTATTCTTAGATGAACCCACCGGAGGAGTTGACCCAATTACAAGGCGTCAGTTTTGGGAAATGATATACAAAGCAGCCAATATGGGAACCACAGTTTTCGTCACCACTCACTATATGGATGAAGCGGAATACTGTGATAGGGTATCTATTATGGTTGATGGCAAAATAGAAGCCCTGGATACTCCAAAGAAATTAAAAGCACAGTTTAATGCTGCTAATATGAATGATGTATTCTTAAAACTAGCAAGAGGGTGAAGCGATTCGTAGGCTTTATAAGAAAGGAATTCTACCATATTTTTAGAGATAGGCGCTCGTTGTTTATCCTCTTCGGAATGCCCATTGCTCAAATTTTACTGTTTGGTTTTGCAATTACCAATGAAATCAACAATGTGGATATTGCCATTTTAGATCATTCCAAAGATGCCACTACCAAAGAAATCATCAATAAAATAGCCGCTTCAGAATACTTTAGTATTAAACAAATGATTACACATGAGGCAGATATTGCTTCGGTGTTCCAAAAAGGTCATGTAAAAGCAGTTTTGAATTTTGAAAAGGATTTCAGTAAAAATCTAATTAATGACCACAAGGCGAGGGTTCAGATCATTACAGATGCTACAGATCCTAATACCGCAAATACCATTAGTAATTATGTGAGTGCTATCCTTCAGCTGTATCAGAAGGAACAGAACAAAGACCTGAATGTGCTGTACCAAATAGTGCCGGAAACTAGAATGGTCTACAATCCGGAATTAAAAAGCGTGTATATGTTTGTTCCGGGAGTCATGACCATTATTCTCATGTTGGTTTCTGCCATGATGACCTCCATATCTATCACCAAAGAAAAAGAACTGGGTACTATGGAAATACTCTTAGTGTCCCCCCTTAAACCATTTCAGGTTATTGTTGGAAAGGTGTTCCCATATATATTTCTCTCTATCATAAACGCCGTGGTCATTGTTATCTTAAGCATTTTCATCTTTAAAATGCCTGTTCAAGGCAGTCTGTTTCTATTAGCTTTAGAGAGCATCTTATTTATCATAAGTGCACTGGCTTTGGGGATATTGATCTCTACCATATCAGCAACACAACAAACAGCAATGATGGTTTCATTAATGGGCTTAATGCTACCCGTAATACTCTTGTCCGGGTTTATTTTTCCCATTTCAAGTATGCCTTTCCCACTCCAGGTAATTAGTAACATTATTCCTGCTAAATGGTTTATCATCATTATAAAAGGGATAATGCTGAAAGGTGTGGGATTACAATTTATATGGAAAGAAACACTGATCTTATTGGGTATGACCGTGTTTTTTATTGCCCTGAGTGTGAAGAAATATAAAATCAGACTGGAGTAATGAAGACAATTCTATACATCATACAAAAAGAGTTTAAGCAAATCTTTAGAAATAAGGGGATGCTTCCTATAATTTTTGTACTCCCCCTACTCCAACTTGTCATTCTTTCTAATGCCGCCACTTTTGAAGTAAAGAATATCAAGTTCGGATACATAGATAGCGATC
>CBDUON010000117.1:0-6944 GCA_965368835.1 uncultured Eudoraea sp.
CAAAGGCAGGAAGTAGAAGCCAGCCCTGGAACAACCCTCCTTTGGGATGAGCGGTATTCAAGCTCGTTTCAGGAAATGAAATTCTTACATGCCGCTGTTTTACTCACCAGAATTATCAGTAAGCCTGCACCAAATGTAATTTGTCTCGATCTGGGACATAAATCGATCGCCCCGGAAATGAATTTTCCCAGAGTTAAAGTATTTGGCCTGGAGGACTGTGAGCAAACAGGGCAAAGTGAAGAACATTTGGTTCTAAGTTGCCCACCCGGCAAGTCCGTAGAGGTTGGTGATGTTTTCTATGCCATCCCTATGCATATTTGTCCTACCGTTGCGAAATATCCTAAATTGATTACTATAGAGAATACTAAGGTTACAGGTTCCTGGAAAGTAGCTGCAAGGGACCATAGCCTGGTTATTTAAATTAATCGTATGCTCATATTTGATGCTCATCTCGATCTTGCCATGAATGCCCTGGAATGGAATCGGGATCTTACTAATACTGTGGAAGAGATCCGGAAGATGGAGGAAGGGATGAATGATAAACCAGATCGTGGAAAAAATACAGTCTCTCTGGATGCTTTGCGAAATGGAAATATTGCTATTTGCGTAGCCACCCAAATAGCGCGTTTTTCAAAAAGATCAAATCCACTTCCCGGATGGAATTCACCGCAACAGGCACGGGCGCAAACAATGGGTCAGCTAGCGTGGTATAAAGAAATGGAGGCTATTGGGGAGATGACCCAAATTACAAACCGAATACAACTAGATGATCATATAGATCAATGGAGCAAGGATTCTATTGAGAAGAAACCTATTGGGTATATACTAAGTCTGGAAGGTGCAGATTCTATAGTCTCTATAGACCATTTGGAAAAATCATATGAGCAGGGTCTAAGGGCCATAGGACCAGCCCACTACGGCCCCGGAACTTATGCGTTTGGAACCAATTCTGTTGGGGGTATAGGCGCCAAAGGTAAAGAGCTATTGAGAGAAATAGAGCGCTTACATATTATTCTGGATGCAACCCATTTATGCGATCAAAGTTTTTGGGAAACCATGGATGTCTATGAGGGTTCAGTTTGGGCAAGTCATAATAATTGCAGAACACTTGTAGATCATAACAGGCAATTCTCGGATGAACAGATCAAGGAATTAATCAATAGAAAAGCAGTTATTGGAATGGCCCTTGATGCATGGATGATGGCGCCAAATTGGGTCCGTGGCCAATCAACGCCGGCGGAAATGGGTGTAACCTTAGACACTATGATAGACCATATGGATCATATTTGTCAACTTGCCGGGAATTCACTTCATGTAGGAATAGGAACTGATCTTGATGGTGGCTTTGGCAAGGAACAATGTCCGGCTGATATAGACACCATTGCCGATCTTCAAAAACTTCCAAAATTGTTAGCGGCAAGAGGATATTCCCAGGAAGACATAGAAAACATAATGCATAAAAACTTTATACGATTTTTACGGCGTTCCTGGGAAGACTCATAATTACTTCAGAACTGCATTCTGAAGCAGTGAGAAGATCTTATCCAATCCGGAATATGAACTTACATATTTCTAAAAAGTTCTAATCGTTCCCATTTGGTAGTAACTTCTTCCTGTGCTTGTTTTAAGAGCGCTGCTCCCAATTCCGGATCATCCTTAACAACCCTGGTAAAACGTGTTTCCTTATACATGAATTCCTCTAAAGGTTTCATTGGCCCTTTGGAATCTAGTTTAAACTTTTTTCCTTTGGGTTTGGAAGGATCAAATCTAAAGAGTGGCCAATACCCTGTCTCTACAGCTCTTTCCTGATGCATTGCTCCATCTTTTAGATCGTATCCATGTTCTCCACAATGGGAATATGCAACAATCAAGGAAGGTCCTGGATATGCTGCCGCTTCTTCCAATGCCCTCAAGGTTTGCATATCTTTTGCGCCAAGGGCCACCTGTGCAACATATACGTTTTCATAAGATACCGCTTGCAATGCCAAACTTTTCTTTCCGGTTCTTTTTCCGGAGACTGAAAACTTGGCACTGGCGCCTAAAGGAGTTGCTTTTGACGTTTGTCCTCCTGTATTGGAATACACTTCCGTATCTAATACCATTATATTGATATCTTCTCCCGAAGCCAGGACATGATCTACTCCACCGTATCCTATATCATAAGCCCAACCATCTCCCCCTAAGATCCAAACTGCTTTTTTTCTCAGGTATTCTGTTAGATGTAACAGCTTTTTAACTTCCGGAAGGTCATTATGCTTAGATAATATCTCTTTGAGTTTGTCGAGCTGTTTAAATTTCTCTTTTTTCTGAGTTTCATCTTCTTCCAGGTTATTCAGAATTGCATCAACCAGATCCTTGCCTACTAACTTTTCAAGTGATTTTAGTAATCCAACGGCAATCTCTTGTTTTTTACTAAGTGCGAGTTTCATACCAAAACCAAACTCTGCATTATCTTCAAACAAGGAGTTGGCCCATGCAGGACCTCTACCCTCTTTATTAGATTTATAGGGAGTAGTTGGTAAATTCCCTCCATAAATAGAAGAACATCCGGTTGCATTTGCTATTAAAATACTATCACCAAATAATTGGGTCAATAATTTTATATAGGGAGTTTCACCGCAGCCGGAACATGCTCCTGAAAATTCAAATAATGGTTCCAGGAATTGTGATCCTTTCACATTTGTTATTTGCAAAGCGGTACGGTCATAGTCCGGTAGTTTTGAAAAATAGTCCCAATGCGTATTTTCAACAACATCGTTTTCAAGTTTCTTCCTCATATTGATGGCCTTAAAGTCAGGAATTTCCTTGCTTACTGCCGGGCATACCGCAACACATAGATCACATCCTGTGCAATCTTCCGGGGATACCTGTAATACATATGATTCCGTTTCGCTGGTGAAAGGTCTACCCTTAGCCGGACTCCTTTTAAGAGATGCAGGAGCATCTGCGAGGATTTCATTGGCTACCACTTTTGCCCTTATTGCTGCATGTGGGCAAATGACAACACATTTGTTACATTGGGTACATAATTCTTCTGAATCCCAGATAGGGATATAATCAGCAATACCACGTTTTTCATATTGAGTAGTACCTGTTGGGAAGGTTCCGTCTATTGGAAAATAACTTACCGGTAACTCGTCTCCTCTGCCAGCCAGAATTTTACCCAATACTTCCTTAACGAAGGGATCGGGTTCTCCAGACATAATAGATCGTAAGCCCCTATCATTTGTGGTCTTTTGGGGATACGATACTTTTTGCAGATGTTTAAGCGATTTGTCGACCGCATTAAAATTCATTTTTACCACTTTATCCCCTTTATGGGAATATGATTTCACAATGGCATTCTTAATTTTTTCAATGGCTTCTTCCTGAGGTAAAATACCAGAAATAGCAAAGAAACAAGTCTGTAAGACCGTGTTGGTCCGCTTGCCAAGTTTAGTCTCGTGTGCCACTTTGGTAGCATCTACAACATAGAATTTTAATTCATTTTCAATGATCTCCTCTTGCATGATTCTGGGTAATTGATCCCATATTTCATCTTTGGAAAAAGGTGAATTTAGCAAGAAAGTACCTCCTTTTTTAATATGATTCAGCACATCATATTTTTCAATAAAGTTAAATTGATGACATGCTATAAAATCGGCCGTATTTATTAAATAGGACGAGTAAATAGGTTCCGGGCCAAAGCGCAAATGCGAAATTGTTTGTGCCCCTGCCTTTTTAGAGTCGTATACAAAATACCCCTGAACATAGTTGTCCGTGGTATCTCCAATAATTTTGATGGAATTCTTGTTGGCTCCTACTGTTCCATCAGATCCCAAACCATAGAACATACAATTAAAGGTGGTTTTTTTGGTTTTGAATACGGGATTGTATTCCAGGCTGGTATGCCCCAGATCATCATTAATTCCTATGGTGAAATGATTCTTGGGATGTTCTTTCAATAGTTCATCATAGATTCCTTTTACCATGGCAGGATTGAATTCCTTGGAAGACAATCCATATCTGCCTCCAATAATAGATGGCATACTTCGATGGCTTTCCACATAGGCAGTGACCACATCTAAGTATAATGGTTCTCCAATACTGCCTGGCTCTTTGGTCCTGTCTAAAACAGCTATTTTCTTAACGGTTTCTGGTAATTGCTGAAGGAAATACTCTATGGCAAAGGGTCGATATAATCGAACAAACAATGCTCCTACTTTTTCGTTTTGCTCTATAAGTGTTTCAACTGTCTCTCTTACTGCACCTTCACCAGATCCCATGATAATGATCACTCTCTCTGCCTCCGGATGCCCTAAATAATCATACAGATTATAACGGCGACCGGTATGCTCATAAAATTCGTCCATAACCTCCTTAACGATACCCGGCACTTTTGCATATTGAGGATTTGCAGCTTCGCGTGCCTGGAAAAAAACATCAGGGTTTTGTGAAGTTCCCCTAATAACAGGATGGTCTGGGTCTAAGGATCTGTCTTTGTGTTCCATGATCTTGTCATCGGGCATCATAGCCTTGATTATATCATCTGGAATGGAATCAATTTTTGAGATCTCATGAGAGGTCCTAAAACCGTCAAAAATATTTAAAAACGGAATCCTGCTTCGAAGGGTCGCCACCTGGGAGATCAATGCAAAATCCATGGCTTCCTGAACCGAACTTCCAAACAACATAGAAAATCCTGTTTGCCTGGTTGCCATAACATCAGAATGGTCCCCAAAAATAGAAAGGGCGTGTGTGGCCACTGTCCGCGCAGCTACATGTATAACTGAGGGTAATAATTCTCCGGCAATTTTGTACATATTAGGGATCATCAGTAATAAGCCCTGTGATGCAGTAAACGTAGTAGTTAATGCTCCTGCCTGCAGCGAACCGTGAACTGCTCCTGCTGCACCTCCTTCACTTTGCATTTCAACTATTCTTGGTACGTTACCCCAGATGTTCTTCTGCCCTTCTGAGCTAAAAACATCAACATGTTCCCCCATAGGGGACGCGGGAGTGATGGGATAAATTGCACAGACCTCGTTGGTCTTATGCGCTATTCTGGCTACCGCCTCATTTGCATCGCAAATTAGTTTTGGAAATTCTTTTTTCATGATTAATAAATTTCATTAAAGACCCCTTATTATTAACTTCATCCAACAGTGTTAAAATGGTAGATAACTAGTACATTTTGCTGAGAATGAACATTTTATAACGCGTGTAATTGGCTAAAAGTAATATTCTTAAACAGGGCAAACTATGACATTTATCAGGTCGCTAAATCATTTTAGACGCTAGTTAGGCGTTACTAAAACACGAGAGCGGGATTTTGGTTATAGTAGTGAGGAAAGATGAAAGATCACAAGGATTATTTTCAATAAAAAAACCACCCTCTATTTGAAACAAATAAAGGGTGGTAATTTCAAATTAGATAATGGCAAATAATTGCCAAATATCTAAAATGATTTGCAAGTCAATGTCCTAACTCTAAATTATCATTCGCCGTGCAACCAGGCTTTTTTGCCAAGGAGCTGTTCTTCAGTTTCCACATGATCTTCATCCGGAATACAACAATCTACAGGACAAACAGAAGCACATTGTGGTTCGTCATGAAATCCTTTACATTCTGTACATTTGTCTGGAACAATGTAGTAAAACTCATCTGAGATAGGTTCGTTTTCTGCATTTGCATCCGCTTCTTGCCCTCCGGGGGTTTTAACCATCCCGCTTAAAGCAGTTTCGTCCGAAAAAGACCATTCCTGGTCGGGCTCATAGATCGCGTTGTTTGGGCATTCGGAAATACAAGCGTCGCAGTTTATGCATTCATCTGTAATTATGATAGCCATTTTGCCTAATTTTATTAAATATACACAAAAATAGAACCGAACTTATTGTAGGTAAATGATAAAAGTCATGTTTCCTTGATTTTGTAGAAATTAAATTTGACCTTTATATACCTAGGGTACTTTGGAATATGCCTAGAATCTAATCCCGATCATCATGGAAACAAAAGTAGAGACGCCACAAGAAGTATTAGAGGCCGTAATTATCCGATTTGTAGGAGATTCTGGTGATGGAATGCAACTAACGGGAACGCAATTCTCAGATACTTCGGCCATGTTTGGGAACGATGTGGCTACCTTCCCCAATTATCCTGCAGAAATTAGAGCACCTCAGGGTAGTTTGTATGGGGTTTCGGGTTATCAGGTACATATTGGGAGTGTAGAAATCAGCACCCCAGGTGATGAAGTAGATCTTCTGGTTGCGATGAATCCTGCCGGATTAAAAACAAATTTGCATTCTGTAAAACCGGGACACACCGTCATCGTAGATACCGATTCTTTTACCAAAAAGAATTTGGAAAAGGCACAATATGATGCCAATCCACTTGAAGACAACAGCCTGGAAAACTACCGGGTAATTGAAGTGGCCATGACTTCCCTCACCAAAGAGGCTTTAAAAGATGTACAAGGCCTGGACAATAAGGCTATTACCAGGAGTAAAAACATGTTTGCCCTGGGAATGGTATACTGGATGTACCATCGCTCTACGGAACATACCATAGAATTCTTTCAAAAGAAATTTAAGACAAAACCGGAGATCATTGAAGCCAATACAAAAGTGCTCAATGCCGGATATTATTTTGCAGAAACTTTAGAACTGATCCCAAATGCCTATACTATTTCACCTGCAAAAATGGAAGCGGGAACTTATAGGATCATCATGGGAAATACGGCTACTGCCTGGGGATTCCTGGCAGCTGCCGAAAAATCTGGCTTAGAACTGTTTTTAGGCTCCTACCCCATTACACCTGCCTCAGATATATTACATGAATTGGTAAAACATAAACATTTTGGTGTAAAAACATTACAAGCCGAAGACGAAATTGCCGGGATAACCTCGGCCATTGGCGCTTCTTTTGCCGGTGATCTGGCCATAACCACTACTTCAGGGCCCGGGTT
>CBDUON010000118.1:0-6910 GCA_965368835.1 uncultured Eudoraea sp.
AAAATTACTGGATGCATTTTGTAGACACAAAAGGGTATCTCCCAACTCCAAATGAACTCTGGCAGACCTGGGAAAACAAGCAAAAGCGCATTGGCATGGCCGTTAACCCTACCAGTGCCTGGACCACTGTTGGCCCTACAGATACCGGAACCTTTTCCGGCAGACTTCCGGGACAGGGCAGGATGAATGCGATTGCTGTAGATCCTGTTGATCCGAATACCTGGTATGTAGGTGCACCGGCCGGTGGGATCTGGAAATCTACAGATGCGGGAAATAGCTGGACAAACCTTTTTGATGACTTTCCTCAGATTGGTGTTTCCGGGATCGCCATTGATCCTACTGATACTAATATAATTTATATAGCAACCGGAGATGATGATGCGGCCGATTCTTACAGTGTTGGTGTTTTTAAATCATTAGATGGCGGAGCCAGTTGGCAGGAAACCGGACTAAATCCTTCCACTTCCAATTTGAATACCTTGATGAACGAGATCATCATAGATCCTGTAAATACAGATATTCTTTGGGTAGCTACAAATACTGGATTATATAAAAGTACAGATGCCGGGGATACCTGGGTGCTTAGGCGATCCGGATATATTGCAGATCTTAAATTAAAGCCCGGAGATCCCAATACAGTATATGCCGTTGCAGGGCAGTATGTAGGTGGTAGTGGAAATCAGGTTACTTTTTACAAATCAACCAATGGTCTGGATTTTACAGCTTTGGATAGCCCTGTGCTACCTACCAATTCGGGAAGGGCTCTTTTAGGTGTTTCAGCTGCAGATCCTGAGGTTTTATACGTACTCAGTGCGAATAGGGGCTCTAACAACTTTACGTATCAAGGACTATACAAGTCTACGGATAGTGGGGCAACTTTTACAGAAAGTCCAAATACCACAAACATCATGGAATCAAGTCAGGCCTGGTTCGACCTTGCGCTGGAAGTATCTCCTACAAATGCCAATGAACTCTATATGGGGTGTCTCAATGTTTGGAAAAGTATTAACGGGGGAAACTCATTTACCAGGCTTAATCAATGGTTTGTAAATGACAATGCATATACACACGCAGACATCCACGCCATCAGGATTTTTAATGACCAGGTGTTTGTATGTAGTGATGGAGGAATCTATATGTCACAAAATGGAGGGGCCAGCTTTACAGATTATACGAATAATGCAGCCGTTGGCCAATTCTACAGGCTTTCAGTTTCTCCTGGCGATGGCACAAAAATGATTGGTGGCCTGCAAGACAATGGCGGGCAGATTTTACAAAATGGCCAGTGGAATACCTATCACGGAGGAGATGGCATGGACAATGTCATAGATCTTAATAACGATAATTTGGTCTATGGTTTTACCCAATTTGGCGGCTCGCTCAATATTTCGAGTAATTCAGGACAATCTATTGGTTTCGTAGGACCTCCTAGGGACGAGCAGGGCAATACCATTCAGGGAAACTGGATCACCCCTCTGGCAATCAGCAGTACGGGAGAAGTGTATGCAGGATTTGATGCTGTGTATAAACTGGTGGGGAATGCCTGGGAAAAGCTATACACTATTCCAAGCACTACTAACGGCATAGACGATCTTGAAGTTGATCCCACAAATCCATTGGTGCTTTACGCTGCTGAAGGAAGATCTGTACAGAGAAGTGATGATGGGGGACAAACCTTTAGTGCTTTCTTCAATGCCGATATTGGTGCCGAAATTTCAGACATAGCAATTAACACCAATGACGGTTCTGCCATTTATGTAATTACTTCTCTGCGGGTTGGAAAGTCTCAGTCTGAGCAACAAGGTGTATTGCGCAGAATATACAAAGTACCGGTGAATGCTGCCAATGGCGATGCCGGACCCGATGAGGATATCACTTTTAACATACCAAGCGATCAGGCTTTCTTTTCAATTGTACATCAGGGGAGACATACGGATAACCCCATCTATGTTGGGACCAGTCTTGGCGTCTATCGGCTAGATGATACCTTAACGGAATGGGAAGATTATTTTACAGACCTACCCAGTGTAGCTATCAGCGATCTGGATATAAGTCTGGATGATGAACTTATTACAGCCTCCACCTACGGAAGAGGGGTATGGCAATCACCTATCCCTATTCAGATTCCGGATAACGATGTACGCTTACAATCCTTAACCCCGGGTAATGATGTAGTTCTTTGCGGAGAGATTATCCCAGAGATTGTGGTGGAAAACAATGGCTTAAACCCAATTAATTCCGTAGATGTTTCTTATAGTATTGACGGAGGAAGCCTGCAGTTTATTACGGCTCCTGTTACCCTGGCTAGTGAAGAGAGTACTACTATTCAAATACCTTCTTTGAATCTTGCCACCCTAGGAGATCATTCCCTGAATGTAACAGTATCTATTGAAAATGATGCCTTTGCTGATAATAACGAAATTACCCATAACTTTTTTGTAAACGACTTTGGAGTAGGTGATACAGTCAACACATTTGAAACTACTGCTGAGACCTTGCTTACGTACAATGATGGAGGCGGCACTCCCATATGGGAAAAAGGAATCCCCGAAGGCACCTTACTTAATACGGCTGGCTCCGGAACACAAGTATATGGCACCAATTTAAACGGGAACCACCCGGATGGGGTCCGTGCTTATTTAGTGAGTAATTGCTATGAAACGGCCAGTATTTTGGCGCCGGTCTTAAAATTTCAAATGGCCTATGATCTGGAGATCAATTTTGATGTGGTGTATGTAGAATATACCGTAGATGAAGGGTCTACATGGCAGGTTCTGGGTACGGTTAACAGCCAACCAAACTGGTATACCAGTGACAGGACCAATGCGAGTTCCGGGACAGATGATGATTGCCAGAATTGTCCGGGTGCCCAATGGACGGGCACTAATGCGACCTTAACTGAATACGCCTACGACTTTACAGCTAATGCGGCCCTCGGTGAAACAGATCTCACCAATGAAACAAACATTATTTTCAGGATTGTATTTCATTCAGACCCATCTGTAAATCAGGAAGGCGTTATTATAGATGATCTGGTCGTAGAAGGCTTCCAGGACGATGATGATGATGACAATGATGGTGTTTTGGATGTAGACGATAACTGTCCTTTGGTAGGAAATGCCAATCAGTTAGATAGCGATGGAGATGGACTGGGCGATGCCTGTGATCCGGATGATGATAATGACGGAATAATTGACATAGATGACAATTGTCCTACCACTGCCAACGCAGACCAGGCCGATGCTGATAATGATGGTATTGGGGACGTTTGTGATGATGATGCAGATAATGATGGTGTCCCAAATGGCAACGACCTCTGCGCCAATACTCCACCAGGATCTGTAGTAGACGTAGATGGTTGTGAGGTGTTTACCCTGCCAGCCAATAATTTCAGGCTACTGACCAAGGGAGAATCTTGTATCTCCAGCAATAACGGCAGCATTAGTATTGAAGCAGTTGAACCCCTGAACTACACTGCAATTATTACCGGGAACGGTGTTAATACCAGTTTAGGTTTTATGGATACCGTTTCCTTTGAGGATCTGATGGCCGGGACCTATGAGGTTTGTATTACTGTTGAAGGCCAGGCAGGTTATGAAATTTGTTTCACCTTAGACATTCAGGAACCAGAAGGTCTTTCGGTCTCATCTAAGGTAGACACCTTTGATAATAAGGTAACCTTAAACCTTTCAGGTGCAAAAATGTATACCATCAATTTAAATAATGATGTATACAACACTACTGAAAGTGAGATCACTTTGCCTTTATCGCAGGTGGAAAATACCCTTAAAGTAAGTACAGATAAGGATTGTCAGGGGGTGTATTTGGAAACTATATTCCTGAGTTCAGAATTACTGATCTATCCAAATCCAATTTCCTCGGGAGATCTCAATATTTACCTTGGAAATTCATCATCTGAGCAAGTAGAAGTTTCCCTCTTTGATCTTAACGGGCGTACAGTGTTTAAAAAGCAATACACGCCAGTTAACAATGAAGTTCAATTTAATGTGGATGCACTTTCTAAAGGGATCTATCTTTTGAATATAAAAACACAAGCTAGTTTAATGACCTATAAAATAATTAGAAAATGAGAAAGATACTAGGCCTTTTAAGCGCTACTACATTGCTTTTAGTATCCTGTGGAGGAGGAGATTCAACCCCTGAGCCACCACCGCCAGTTGTGGTTACTCCACCCTCGGCAGCAGCGTTGATCTTTCCGGACAATAATACGGAGTGTAATGAAGGGACTATCCTGAATGCAAATCAAAGCTCTGTAACGTTCAGATGGACGGATGCTGAAAATGCTGATACCTACGAGTTGAATCTTAGGAATCTTTCCAACAACAATACGGCGAAAACTAATGCAAACATCAATAGTGCAGAGATCACTCTTCTTAGGGGAGTTCCTTATGAATGGTTCGTAGTTTCCCGTGCCAATGGTACCATTGAAACGGCAACAAGTCCCAGCTGGAAATTTTATAACCAGGGACCGGGAATTGAGAATTACGCACCATTCCCTGCTGAAGCAGTTAGACCGGCACGAGGGGCTACCGTACCCGCTAACGGCACTGTTACCCTAGAATGGACCGGCAGTGATGTGGATGATGACCTGGCCGACTTTGAAGTGTTTTTTGGCACTGATGCAACTGCCTTATCTTCAATAGGAACCACCACTGACAATACATTTGATACAAGCATTACTGCTAGTACAGTTCATTATTGGCGTATACTTTCGCGAGATAGCCAGGGGAATACCTCACAATCGGAAATATTTGAATTCCGGGTGCAATAATGGCAGAATAAACAACAGAACTATTTACTGGAACAATTTTTGAACTACAAAAGAAACTAAAATACGTATACATGATCAAAAGAAATTTAACTCTTGCACTTACCCTTTCAATGTCTTTTGCTTTTGCACAAAACATTGAATTGCCCACAGAATATCTCAATAATTCTACCTTGGGTGGTGTCAATAGCGGCTTACCCAACAACGTGCAAGGCTCACCATATGCCAATGAAGAATTTGTAATAGGCAAGGTCTTTGTTAATGATGACCAACCTTATACCGGTATGTTGCGGTATAATGCTTTTCAGGATGGTATTGAGATGAAAACAGAAAAGGGAATTATCACCCTCTTAAAACGCGATTATCTGAAAGCACAGATAGCAGGCAAGTTGTACCTTATTGAAAATTACAAAAAGAACGGGGCTGTTCGCAAAACCTACTTTGTTGAATTAAGTAAAGGAAAAGCCAGATTACTTTTAAAACAAGGAAAGAATTTTGTTGAAGAACGCAAGGCCTCATCTTCTTATTCTAAGGATCAACCTCCTAAGTTTGAAGACCAGATCTCTTATTATATTATCACTGATAGCAATGCAGCCATTGAAACCCGTCTGAGAGCCAAAGATGTCATCAGTGCTTTGCCAGACCATCAAAAGGAATTGACTGCTTTTGTAAAGAAGAATAAATTAAAATTAAAAACAGAAGCGGAAGTAATTCAATTGCTCGGGTATTACAATTCCTTATAAAAAAAGATATTATTCAATTAAAAAAGACCTGCACATAGTGCAGGTCTTTTTTATATGCCCTGATTTATTAATTCCCATAGGCCATATTGATTCTCTAAGGCTCAATCTTACCCGATTTAAATGAGATTTGGGTCTGGGCTACTGTAATGCAGTTAAGTACAACACATTATATAAGCGGCACTAAATTGATCTAAGTTTTTATAAGTGCCAAGCATAGCTGTTATGCGTCCATAACTATCCTCTCTTGGTAGACATTCTTCCATACTTTGAGTGAGATGGAGTCAATTTAATAAACAAAAAAAGCCGCCTGTTATACAGACGGCTTTTAATATCAAAATATTTATTTAAGCTTTGTAGTCCTTGGAATTATTGCTGACAGTAGTCAATAATAAATACTCCTGCACCACCACCCGCTTGAGCTCGGGAATATACTTCATTTCCGTTAGGAGCCAGTACCTGAAAAGTAATCTCTCCATAAAAATCTCCTGGGAAAAACCATTCTGCTGATTCAACTCCGTCTGGAATAGTAATCGTTGCAGTACCACTAGAGAATTCAGGTGTACAGTCATAAGCTGATGCCACATAAGGATTACATAGTCCTACTTCGAAGACTTCTCCTGTACTTAAGGTAACGGTAAGGCCGGTTCCTCCATTTCCATCATCTGTCTGCCATCCGTCTCCAAAAGAATCCTGCATATTAATAGTCCAAACGCCAGGCGTAGGCTCTTCAGAACATTCTCTAAATAGATTTACAGTCAAGGTAGAATTAGCAAAAAGAACATCACTAGTTCCGCTAATATCATTCAAATTTAGTACGAGGTTCACACTTCCTGTCTCAGGAAGAGCTTCAAAAATACTTGTAATAACAAGCGTTGCATCATAAGAACCTGCAGGAATAGTAAGACTATTTAATGAGTACTGATCTGGCTGGGCCGTGGATGAGGCATCAACTCCCACAGATACGGTACGATCAGTGTCTGACTTAGTTGTTACCCCAACGGTAACTTCTAATGTTGCACCGTCAACCGGTGTAGGAATGACTCCAGAAACCTGACTGAACTGAGCCAATGTTTGTCCATTCTCTACATCATACACTTTTAAATCCTCCTCACACGAAGTGAAGGCGACAAGTGCTAAAACGATTATAGAAATATATTTTTTCATAATGTATCTTTATTTAAGTATTAATATCCAGGGTTCTGTTGATCTCGTAGACCCGGGTTTGCATTGAATTCCACAATTGGAAGTGGCAATGTAAACCTAAAATCAGAAGCTGGTAGCGTACAAGCTCCATTAAAGGCACAATCGATAGGATCTTTTAAAACCCCTTGGTTGGCACGTGCACCCAATCTCTTAAGATCTTTGTAACGGTGTCCTT
>CBDUON010000119.1:0-6893 GCA_965368835.1 uncultured Eudoraea sp.
ACCATCCTGTAAAAGCAGAATTTATTAGAAATTTGGAGTAACTAAATTCATTACAAAAAGTAGAACGCATGATATTAGAAATGAAAGTTCCCTCTCCGGGAGAATCTATAACCGAAGTAGAGATCGCCGAATGGTTTGTGAAGGATGGAGATTATGTGGAAAAGGACCAGACAATCGCCGAAGTAGACTCGGATAAGGCTACCCTGGAATTACCTGCGGAAGAAAGCGGAATCATTACTCTTAAGGCGGAAGAAGGCGATGCCGTTGGGGTAGGAGAAGTGGTTTGTCTAATAGATACTAGTGCTTCCAAACCCGAAGGAGCCAAAGAAACAAAATCAACCTCTGAAAAGGAAAGTACTTCAAAACCTGCTTCAAAAGAAAAGGCAGCTCCAGCAAAGGATACCAAGCCTGCTGAGACTGCAAAGACATATGCCAGTGGTTCGCCTTCTCCTGCGGCTCGTAAGATCTTAGAAGAAAAAGATATTTTGGCATCTGCAATTAAAGGAACAGGGAAGGACGGTCGAATTACAAAAGAAGATGCAATGAATGCGGTTCCTTCCATGGGCTCACCAACAGGAGGAAGACGGGGAGAAACAAGAACAAAACTTTCTATGTTGCGTCGTAAAGTGGCAGAACGCCTTGTATCTGCCAAGAATGAAACGGCCATGCTTACCACTTTCAATGAAATAGACATGTCTGCTATATTCGAATTGAGGAGTAGTTATAAAGAACCTTTTAAGGAAAAGCACGGGGTAAGTCTTGGCTTTATGTCCTTCTTTACCAAAGCTGTGATCCGGGCTTTACAACTTTTCCCTGCCGTAAATTCAATGATAGATGGAAAAGATATGATCACCTACGATTTTTGCGATATCAGTATTGCAGTCTCGGGTCCCAAAGGGCTCATGGTGCCTATAATCAGAAATGCGGAGAACCTAACATTCCGTGGAATAGAGAATGAAGTGAAACGCTTGGCGATCAGAGCCCGGGATGGGCAGATCACTGTAGATGAAATGACGGGTGGAACTTTTACAATTTCTAATGGGGGTGTTTTTGGATCTATGTTATCTACGCCAATTATAAATCCGCCACAAAGCGGAATTCTGGGAATGCACAATATTGTTGAAAGGCCGGTAGTAAAAGATGGTGCTGTGGCAATAGCACCTATAATGTATGTGGCCCTTTCATATGATCACAGGATCATTGATGGAAAAGAATCCGTTGGCTTTCTGGTAGCCGTAAAAGAGGCCCTTGAAAATCCGGTAGAACACCTTATGGACGGCAATATCAAAAAGGCTTTGGAAATGTAGTGTTTCACAAAACTAAGAAGCCCGGAATATAAAAGGCTCTTATTATTTCTTCTTTTTGAGATAAAGAGTGGAGGTCTTATAATCTATGATGGCCTTGCCTTTTTGCAAAACATCAGCGCCGATGATGCCATCTACAGGAAGTGCCTCATGAGCCGTAAGAGCTTCATTGATATGTTCCAGATTAAAAAGGATGATCTTTAATTTTTTTTGCTTCCAGTCTCCTATTTTCAGGGCATTTTTGGTAGAAAGTTGAGTTTCCATATTTGTAGCACCTGCCCCTGCGGCCTTTACTTCAGATTCTTTGGAAACCAGGTGAAAATTTTCAATTTTATTGAGTCCAACGCAGGAATTAGAGGCGCCGGTGTCCAGAATAAATCGGCCGCTTACTCCATTGATGCTGGCATTCACTTCCAGGTGATGGGTGGCAGTTAGTGTTAAAGGTATAGGGATATATTTTTTCTTTTTTAAATACTTTTTTAATGCCGCCATCAAGCTAAATTTTGATAAAGATAATCCTATTTTTGTTCCATGCTCATAACAGATACACATACACACCTTTATAGTGAGGCTTTTGATGAGGACAGAAAAGAGGTGATCCAAAAAGGAATAGACAAGGGGATTGAACGCTATTTTATTCCTGCCATTGATTCGGGGTATACAAAGGCTATGCTAGATCTCGAAGAAGCATTTCCAAAGAATGTGCATTTAATGATGGGCCTACATCCAACCAGTGTTAAGAATAACTATTTGGAAGAATTGGCGCATGTAGAGGCAATGTTGCAACAACGATCCTTTTGTGCCATTGGTGAAATAGGGATCGATCTCTATTGGGACAAGACTTTTTTAAAAGAGCAACAGGAGGCTTTTAAGAAGCAAATTTCTCTTGCAAAAAAATACAAATTACCAATAGTGATCCATTGTCGAGATTCCTTCGATGAGATCTTTGAGGTGCTCGAAGAAGCAAAGGGGGACGATCTATTTGGGATCTTTCATTGCTTTACAGGTAATCTTGAACAAGCACAAAGGGCCATTGATTTTAATATGAAGTTAGGCATTGGGGGAGTGGTGACCTTTAAGAATGGTAAGATAGACAGGTTTCTGAATCAAATAGCACTACAACATATTGTGCTGGAAACGGACGCACCATATTTAACTCCCGCTCCTTACAGGGGGAAGCGAAATGAGCCGGTTTATCTTTTGGAAGTATTGAATAAACTTTCAGATATTTACCAACTGCCTGATGCAGAGATCGCTAAGATTACCACTGAGAATTCAAGAGATGTTTTTGGTGTCTGAATTGGTGGTTAAGCAGCGGGATTGACTTTTAAGAATATTTAAAAACATATCATTGAAGAACAAGCAAAGCAAGATCATGCTGATCTATACAGGCGGCACCATTGGTATGGTGAAGGAATATAAGTCGGGTGTATTAAAAGCGTTCAATTTTAAAAAATTAGTTGACAACATTCCGGAATTGGGGCAACTAGACTGTGCCATTGATAGCGTGTCCTTTAAAAAACCGATAGATTCCTCCAATATGAATCCTACACATTGGGTTTCCATTGCGTCCCTAATAGAAATGCACTATGCCTCTTATGATGGCTTTGTAGTTTTACATGGGAGCGATACAATGAGTTATTCTGCTTCGGCCCTGAGTTATATGTTAGAAAATCTTGCTAAACCTGTCATATTTACGGGTTCACAGTTACCTATAGGGGATTTGCGTACGGATGCCAAAGAGAACCTTATTACTTCTATCCAAATTGCGGCACTGAAAGAAAAAGGGGAGGCTGTTATTCAGGAAGTCGGACTTTATTTTGAAAATAAGCTTTTTAGGGCGAACAGAACCACTAAGATAAATGCAGAGCATTTTGAAGCTTTTGCCTCTTTGAACTATCCTATATTGGCAGAATCGGGGGTGCATTTAAAAGTATATCACGAGAATCTCTGGCGAGGAAGTAAAAGAAAACCACTTAAAGTTCATAAAGTATTAAATGATAAAGTTGCCATTTTAAAGCTATTTCCCGGATTTAACAGGGATTTACTGCAAAGTGTTCTCAATATTCCGGACCTTAAAGCACTGGTACTTGAGACCTATGGTGCGGGCAATGCTCCTACAGATCCCTGGTTGTTAGCAGATCTGAAAAAGGCAATTACAAATGGATTGTATATAGTGAATGTCACCCAATGCTCTGGGGGAAGTGTTATCATGGGTCGCTATGAAACCAGTATGGAGTTGGAACGCATGTCCCTGATCAATGGGCGAGACATAACGACAGAGGCGGCTATAACCAAACTAATGTATCTTCTGGGGAGCGAGGTTTCGGGAAAATCTTTTGGTACTATTTTCGAAACTTCATTGCGGGGCGAAATGACCTAAAATTAACTGCTCAAAATTTCAGTAACTAAGTTTTTTTTTGTTTCTTACCCGCCCTTTAAAAGGGGAATTAGAGAGGTGGCCGAGTGGTCGAAGGCGCACGCTTGGAAAGCGTGTATACACCAAAAGTGTATCGAGGGTTCGAATCCCTTCCTCTCTGCTTAAGTTCAATATTTTTCAAACAGGATGGCACAAAAATTAGGATTTCTAATTTTTCCAGTTATATTTGTCAAGTTGACATTTATAGGTTGTTTATATAGCTTATAACGCAAATCTTTTAATTATTAATTGTAGAATTTTTATATCTTTAACCTTATTAACTAACTAAATTTAAGTTGAACAAAATGAAAAGATTATTCTCGATCCTGGTTATGACCGGGCTATTTGTCCTAAGTACAAATACGGTAAGCGCAAAAGCGAATG
Source organism: uncultured Eudoraea sp. (assembly GCA_965368835.1). Lineage (GTDB taxonomy): Bacteria > Bacteroidota > Bacteroidia > Flavobacteriales > Flavobacteriaceae > Muriicola. Next base: position 4,108 of record CBDUON010000119.1, read on the forward strand.
CAATAGTTTCAAATCTAGCAACAACAGTTTCTGCTGCTACAGTGATGCTTCAAGAAGAGGCAACTGCTGAAGCAGAAAAGGGTTTTACACAGGTTTTGAAAGAGCAATTTATCCAAGGGGGTGCAGGCTTCATGGGAATTGTACTTTTATGTTTGATACTTGGTCTTGCAGTAGCTATTGAAAGAATTATTTATTTAAATATGGCTAGCACCAACACCAACAAGTTAAAACAACAAGTTGAGGATGCTTTGGCCTCAGGAGGTATTGAAGCTGCCAAAGAAGTTTGTAGAAATACAAAAGGTCCTGTTGCTTCTATATATTACCAAGGATTAGACCGCGCCGGAGAAGGTGTGGAATCTGCTGAGAAAGCTGTTGTGGCTTACGGTGGGGTTCAAATGGGTCAGTTAGAGAAGAACGTATCCTGGTTAACATTATTTATCGCTATTGCTCCAATGCTTGGTTTCATGGGAACGGTAATTGGTATGATCCAGGCCTTCCAAAAGATTAGCGCGGTAGGTAACCTTAGTGCATCTTTAATTGCAGGCGATATTCAGGTAGCATTATTAACAACGGTTTTTGGTCTTATTACGGCTATCATACTTCAGGTGTTCTATAACTACATTATCGCTAAGATCGATAGTATAGTAAATGACATGGAAGACTCTTCGATCACATTGATCGATATGTTGGTAGATCACAAAAAATAATAAGATCCTAAAATCAAGATATTATGAATAAAATTGTAAAAATAGCCTTAGTTGTATTGGGTCTTATATCCGCAGTACTATGGTATTTTCTGCCCGGCTCGGAAGTGCCGGCCGGAGTAGCAGCTGATAACTGGGCCATAAGCGGAATGTTCACCATTACTTTTATTCTTTTGGGAATTGCGATAGCAGTAAGTTTAGTCTTTAGCTTACTGAACCTGTTCTCTAATCCACAAAGTTTAAAGAAAACACTCATCGTTCTTGGGTCGTTCTTAGTAGTAGTTGTATTTTCCTATCTTTTAGCCTCAGGAACAGATGTGAGCCTGGAAGAAATGGCCAACAGAGGGATTACAACCACAGAAACTACTGTTAGAAGAATCGGAACCGGACTTAACTTGTTCTTTTTCCTTGTAGCCATTGCCATTGGAGCAATGCTTATAGGAGGTGTTAAAAAGATGACTAACAAATAAATTAAACAGTATGTCTAGAAGAGGAGGACCACCAGAAGTAAATGCAGGCTCTATGGCAGATATTGCCTTTCTATTGCTGATCTTTTTCCTGGTAACTACTACCATTGAAACAGATGCAGGACTAGACAGGATGTTGCCACCTATAGATCCGCCGGAGGAAGTTGATGTAGTGATAAAGCAAAAGAACATCTTTACGGTGAATATCAACAAAAGCGGTCAACTACTTGTAGAAGAAGAACTGACCAATTTAAAGGAGCTCCGTAAAAAAGCGATGACTTTTTTGGATAATGGGGGAGATGGCACCTGTAACTATTGCCAGGGAAGAAAAGATCCGTCTTCTTCAGATAATCCTACCAAGGCTATCATATCCTTAAAGAATGACAGGGAAACGAAATACGCAACCTATATAACGGTTCAAAATGAGCTGGTAGGTGCCTATAACGATCTTAGGAACCGGGAGGCACAACGCCTGTATGGTAGAAATTTTACACAGATGGAAGCGGAGTATTTAAATCCGGAGACTCCTTCAAGCGTTCGCGATGATTTAAAGGAAAAAGTCCAGAAAATACAGGAACTATTCCCTCAGAAATTATCAGAAGCTGAAACGTCGTCATCTTCTAAATAATACACCTTAGAAACAGCATATTATGTCTAAATTCACTAAGAAAAAAGGGGCGGAATTGCCTCCGGTAAATACGGCTTCGTTGCCAGACATTGTCTTTATGTTATTGTTCTTTTTTATGACAGTGACGGTAATGAAAGACAGTTCACTTATGGTGGAAAATGTCTTACCAAATGCATCGGAAGTAAAGAAATTGGAGAAAAAGGATAGGGTACTATATATATATGTTGGTACTCCTACCAGAGATTATCAGAAGGTTTTTGGTACTGAGCCAAGAATTCAACTGAATGATAAGTTTGCGCAGGTTAGCGAGGTTGGGGATTTTATTCTTGCCGAAAGAGCTAAGAAACCACAGGAACTTCAGAACGTGCTTACCACAGCCCTAAAGGTAGATAAGAATGCCAGTATGGGATTAATTGCAGACATAAAGTTGCAATTGAGAAAGGTAAACGCCTTGAAAATAAATTATACTACCTACGAAGGGGACGCCTTTAGAAACGTACAGTAGTTATAATACTCTTTAAATTTAGTTAGGAACGCTTCAATTTTTTGGAGCGTTTTTTATTGCTTTTTAGTCAAATATCCTACCTTTAAAAATATGAGAAATTCCTTATGTATTTTAACGGCACTTGTCTTTTTGACATTGTCTATGAATGCCCAGGAAGCAGATCAAGAGGTGGATCTGAACTATCTTGAAGATCAGTTTTATGTGGGTCTTACCTACAATTTTATACTCAATAAACCTGCAGACATTAATCAACAGAATTTGTCGTACGGCCTGCAATTGGGATTTATAAAAGACTTACCGCTTAACTCCTCAAGGACCTTTGCACTTGGAGTGGGGATGGGGTACGCGGTAAACTCCTATTATACAAATTTGAGCATAGTAGAACTTGCCAATGATTTTCAATACGGAATTGTGGATAGTGATCTGGGAGCGAAACGAAATAAATTGGAAACACATTTGCTGGAGATCCCTATTGAGTTCAG
>CBDUON010000120.1:0-6829 GCA_965368835.1 uncultured Eudoraea sp.
AACTTTCCGTTTTGCACCATAGAACCTAATATTGGGGTAGTAAATGTCCCAGATGCTCGACTCGAAAAATTAGAATCTCTCGTAAAACCGGAAAGAGTATTACCCGCAACGGTAGATATTGTTGATATAGCCGGACTTGTAAAAGGAGCAAGCAAAGGGGAAGGTCTGGGAAATCAGTTCCTTGGCAACATCAGGGAAACTGATGCTATTCTTCATGTATTGCGATGTTTCGATGATGATAATATAGTTCATGTAGATGGTTCCGTTGATCCAATCCGCGATAAGGAGACCATTGATATGGAATTGCAATTAAAGGATCTGGAAACTGTTGAAAAGAAGTTAGATAAAGTAAAGAGGGCAGCAAAAACAGGAAATAAAGAAGCACAAAAGGAAGAAGCAATTCTGGTAAGAATTAAAGAACAGCTGGAAGCTGGTATCTCCGTTAGAGCCATTGAGATCAATCAGGCAGACCGAAAAGAATTTGTGTCCCCATTGCAATTCATTACGGATAAACCGGTGCTCTATGTGTGTAATGTAGACGAAGCATCTGCAGTAGGAGGGAATGCTTATGTAGATAAAGTAAAGGAGGCGGTGGCAAATGAAAAAGCAGAGGTTTTGGTACTGGCTGTTGGGACAGAGGCAGATATCAACGAATTGGAAACTTATGAAGAGAGACATATGTTCCTGGAGGATCTGGGGCTAGATGAGCCCGGCTCATCTAAACTTATAAGGGCCGCCTATCATTTACTAAACTTACATACCTATTTCACTGCTGGTGTTAAAGAGGTAAGGGCTTGGACAATTCCGGTGGGCTCCACGGCACCTCAGGCAGCAGGTGTAATTCATACAGATTTTGAAAAAGGTTTTATACGGGCAGAGGTTATTTCTTATGACGATTATGTTACCTTTGGAAGTGAAACCAAGGTAAAGGAAGCGGGAAAAATGCGGGTGGAAGGAAAAGAATATATAGTGAAGGATGGCGATGTAATGCACTTCAGATTTAATGTTTAGCCCTTTCAGAAAAAATACATGAAACTGGGATAAAATCCCATAAATACAGCTATTAACAATATAGACAGGTTATTGTTAATTACTTTCTATTAGGTGCATTTTGATTTCTGCCTTGAAATTTTATATTAGCAGGGATATACCCCAAATTAATGGCACAAACCCAATATACTGAAGAGAATATCCGATCTCTGGACTGGAAGGAGCACATTCGTTTGCGCCCCGGAATGTACATAGGGAAACTTGGTGATGGGTCTTCTGCAGATGACGGCATCTACATTTTATTAAAGGAAACCATAGACAACTGTATAGATGAATTTGTCATGGGAGCAGGGAAGACCATCGAAATTTCCATTCCAGGCGACAGAGTCATCGTAAGAGATTATGGCCGAGGTATTCCGCTAGGGAAAGTAGTAGATGTAGTTTCTAAAATGAATACCGGCGGTAAATATGATTCCCGTGCCTTTAAAAAGTCGGTAGGTTTAAATGGAGTAGGGACCAAGGCTGTCAACGCTTTGTCATCCTTTTTTAGGGTAGAATCTACCAGAGATGGAAAATCAAAGTCGGCAGATTTCGAACAGGGAAACCTTGTAAACGAGGAGTTTCTAGAAGAGACCTCCAGAAAGAGAGGTACCAAAGTTGTCTTTACGCCTGATGAGGCCATCTTTAAAAAATACAAATATCGCAATGAGTATGTAGAGCGCATGCTGCGGAACTATGTATATCTCAATCCGGGTCTCACCATTCTTTTTAATGGGGAGAAATTCTTTTCAGAGAATGGGCTAAAGGATCTGCTGGAGGATAACAATAGTTTAGAAGATCTGCTGTACCCCATCATCCATTTAAAAGGCGAGGATATAGAGGTGGCAATCACTCACAGTAAAACACAATACAGTGAAGAGTATCATTCTTTTGTGAATGGGCAGCACACCACCCAGGGAGGTACGCACCAATCGGCATTCAGGGAAGCGTTAGTTAAAACTATTCGTGATTTTTACGGAAAGAATTACGATGCTTCGGATGTACGTAAAAGTATTATATCGGCCATTTCCATAAAGGTTATGGAACCTGTCTTTGAAAGCCAGACCAAAACCAAATTGGGTTCTACGGAAATGGGGGGCGAATTTCCAACGGTGCGCACCTATATCAATGACTTTGTTGGGAAACAATTAGATAATTACCTTCACAAGAACCCGGAAACAGCCGAAAAGATCCAGCGAAAGATCATGATGGCCGAAAAGGAGCGAAAGGAACTCTCTGGTATTCGTAAACTGGCCCGCGAAAGAGCCAAGAAAGCCAGCCTTCATAACAAAAAATTACGTGATTGCAGGGTGCATCTCGATAATATGAAGAGTGAGAGGCGATTGGAAAGTACCTTGTTTATTACGGAGGGAGATTCTGCTTCCGGTTCAATTACAAAATCGAGAGACGTAAACACCCAGGCGGTATTCAGTTTAAGAGGGAAACCTCTTAATTCTTATGGCATGTCTAAAAAGATAGTCTATGAGAATGAGGAATTTAATTTATTGCAGGCAGCGCTTAATATTGAGGAATCCATGGAGGATCTGCGATATAACAATATCGTAATTGCTACGGATGCAGATGTGGATGGGATGCACATTAGATTACTTCTAATTACATTTTTTCTGCAATTTTTCCCTGAACTGATTAAGGAGAACCACCTTTATATCTTGCAAACCCCCTTATTCAGGGTACGTAATAAGAAAGAAACCATCTATTGCTATAGTCAGGATGAGAAAAAAGCAGCGATGGCAAAATTAAGTGGCAAGCCAGAGATTACGCGTTTCAAAGGGTTGGGGGAAATATCACCAGATGAGTTTAAGCACTTTATTGGAGACGATATTCGCCTGGAACCGGTTATGTTAGATAAGGCCTTATCCATTGAAGAGTTATTGCAGTTCTATATGGGGAAAAACACCCCGGATCGCCAAAAATTCATCATCGAAAACCTTAAAGTAGAAGTTGATCTTATTGATCAGGAATAATTAAAAATCAAATAAATACGAGTCTTTCTATATGGAGGAACATGAAGATGAGCAATTAGCTAAAGAAGAGGGTCAGGAAGGACAACCGGAAGCGCTTACCAGGGTCACTGGTATGTATAAGGATTGGTTCCTGGATTATGCTTCCTATGTTATTTTAGAAAGAGCAGTCCCTGCCATTGAAGATGGTTTTAAACCTGTACAACGCAGGATCATGCATTCCCTAAAAGAATTAGATGATGGGCGGTATAACAAGGTGGCGAATGTCGTAGGACATACCATGCAGTACCATCCCCATGGAGATGCCAGTATTGCGGACGCCATGGTACAGATAGGGCAAAAAGAACTTCTTATTGATACCCAGGGAAACTGGGGTAATATTCTTACAGGAGATGGGGCCGCGGCCTCCAGATATATTGAGGCAAGACTTTCAAAATTTGCCCTGGAAGTAGTTTTTAGTCCAAAGATTACTGATTGGCAATCATCCTACGATGGCCGAAAAAAAGAACCGGTAAACTTACCGGTAAAATTCCCGCTTTTATTGGCGCAGGGGGCTGAGGGAATAGCCGTGGGGCTTTCTACTAAGATACTCTCTCACAATTTTATTGAGCTTATAGACGCTTCTATTAAGCATCTCAAAGGCCAGCGATTTACACTATACCCAGATTTTCCCACAGCCGGCATTATTGATATTACAAATTATAACGATGGATTGCGTGGAGGTAAAATACGCGTAAGAGCGAAGATATCTCAGTTAGACAAAAATACACTCGTTATTAATGAGATCCCATACGGCACCAATACGTCTTCTTTAATAGACTCTATTCTTAAAGCGAATGAAAAGGGCAAGATAAAGATCAAGAAAATTGAGGATAATACTGCCGCTGAGGTAGAGATCCTTATCCATTTACCCGGAGGTATTTCACCAGATAAGACCATTGATGCCCTTTATGCCTTTACCGCCTGTGAATCTTCAATTTCTCCATTAGGATGTATCATAGAAGATAACAAGCCATTATTTATTGGGGTACAGGAGATGTTAGAACGTTCTACTGATTACACGGTAGAGCTTTTAAAAGCTGAATTGGAAATTCAACTGGGAGAGTTGGAAGAACAGTGGCACTTTGCTTCCCTGGAACGAATTTTTATTGAAAACAGGATCTATCGAGACATTGAAGAGGAAGAGACCTGGGAGGGAGTTATAAGCGCCATTGATAAAGGGTTAAAGCCTCATATTAAACATTTAAAACGGGCTGTTACTGAAGAAGATATCGCCCGACTTACTGAAATTCGTATCAAAAGGATCTCAAAATTTGATATTGATAAGGCACAGCAACTAATAGAAAGTCTGGAGGACAAAATTGCCGAAACCAAGAATTATTTAGCCAATCTTATAGAGTATGCTATTGATTATTTTAAAGGCCTTAAAAGTAAATACGGTGCAGGAAGGGAACGCAAATCTGAGATCCGGATCTTTGATGATATTGAGGCCACCAAAGTAGTTATACGCAATACAAAACTTTATGTAAACAGGGAAGAAGGTTTCGTTGGGACCTCCTTAAAGCGAGATGATTACGTTACAGATTGTAGCGATATAGACGACATTATTGTCTTTACCAAAAGCGGGCAGATGATGATCACCAAGGTAGACAGCAAAACCTTTGTTGAGAAGAATATAATTCATGTGGCCGTGTTTAAGAAAAAGGATAAACGCACCACCTATAATATGATCTACAAGGATGGCCGTGGTGGAGCCAGCTACGTAAAAAGATTTAATGTCACCGGTGTTACTCGCGATAAAATGTACGATTTAACGAACGGCAAGGCTCAATCTGAGGTGCTCTACTTTTCCGCTAATCCAAATGGAGAGGCAGAAGTGGTTACTGTTAATCTTCGTCAGGCCGGGAGCATTAAAAAACTTAAATGGGATATAGATTTTGCTGATGTCATCATCAAAGGAAGAGGCTCTAAAGGTAATATTGTCACCAAATATCCTGTGAAACGCATTGAACTTAAGGAAAAGGGCCTATCAACTTTAAAGCCCAGAAAAATATGGTTCGATGACACCATACAGCGCTTAAATGTAGATGGCAGAGGAGAATTGCTTGGGGAATTTACCAGTGATGATCGTCTGCTGATCGTAAATCAAAAAGGAGTTGTAAAAACCCCAATACCAGATCTAATAATGCGCTTTGATAGCGATATGATCGTTTTGGAAAAATGGATACCCAATAAACCCTTGACGGCCATTTATTGGGAGGGGGAAAAGGAATTATTCTACATAAAGCGTTTCCTGATCGAAAATCCGGATAAAGACGAGACCATTATTTCTAACCACCCAAAATCTTATTTGGAAAAACTATTTACGGATTACCGTCCTGTTGCTGAACTGGTATTCGCTAAAAAACGCGGACAGGAAAGAAAAGACAACCAGGAAGTAAATTTGGAAGAATTCATTGGTATCAAAGGAATTACGGCCATGGGGAATCAATTGACCAAAGAAAAGGTGCTGGAGATCAATGCACTACAGCCCTTGCCTTATGAAGCTCCCGAGAAGCACGAGGCCAAGGATATAGAAGTGGTAGATGAAGAGAATGTGTCTCCGGCTTCCAAAACCACAAAAACTCCAAAGGAAGATGATGATGACAAGGAAGGACAGACCAAATTGTTCTAAAACTAATTAGCGGTATTTTACTAAGATAAATTGTAAGATGGAAACACTGCAAGAAGGCCATTATGTAGGCCAGGGTGCCAAAGTATGGCAGATTGCTACTTGTTGTTAGTAGCCTCTTCTTCCTCCAGATCTTCAATGATCTCCTCCTTTTTGCGGTATTTCATATTGAGGAATTCTACCAGTAATGAAAAGGAGATGGCGAAATAGAGATAGCCTTTTGGAATAGCTCCAATTTCTGATCCAAAAAAGCGCGCATGACTTAGATGTGCCGCTTCTGCAATAAGCATAAACCCTATGAGAATAAGAAATGACAAGGCAAGTAATTGCATGGAAGGGTGTCTATTTATAAAGACGCGTATAGCATTGGCAAAGACCATCATTATTACGATGGATATCATCACTGCAATGATCATCAATACTAAAGCATCATTAGGATGATCTCCAATACCATTGGTCATTCCAACGGCAGTTAGAATAGAATCTATGGAAAAGATAAAATCAATTATGAGGATCTGAACAATTGCTTTGGAAAAGGTGGTGATATTCTTAGATTTTATTACATCTTCATCATGTTCCGGCAGTTCTACCTTTTCATGGATCTCTGAAGTGCTTTTGTACAAAAGAAATAGTCCGCCGAAAAGCAGAATAAGGGCTTGGCCACTAACGCCCACAGAGAACCAGCTGGTATCTATATAGTAGAATGGATTGCTAAGACCAATAAGTAGTGAAACTGCGAATAAAAGAATAATTCGCTGTATCATAGCGAGTGCCAATCCCCACATGGTTGCCTTCTTTTGATCTTTTTCGGGGAGTTTATTTGCCGCAATTGAAATAAAAACTATGTTGTCTATTCCCAAAATAATCTCCAGGAAGGTTAATGTGAGCAGAGCGATCCAGGCATCCGGACTAGCAAGTATATCAAACATAATCAGTTCACTTTGAAAGCAGTACCACGCGATTTCTTAGAGCTTCCTACCAGTCCATATTCAAAGGTGTAAGAACTATCTGTTGTAGATAGTATTTTCATATGAATCGATTTTTCTTCTGACGGTGTCTGCGGTTTTAGTTTCTTAACAACGTATTCGCAATCATTTATCCAGCGAACGGAGGAAGTATCCGCCTTGCCTTCATAAAAGTCTATTTC
>CBDUON010000121.1:0-6790 GCA_965368835.1 uncultured Eudoraea sp.
TATTTGAATAGCTTCATAAAGTGAATTCTAAAGGGATATTCCATGAAAACGCTATTGTATGCCACAGACTTTTCAGACAATTCTATTGCTGCCTTGAAATTTGCAAAAATGCTGCGCCAGCAGTTCAATGCCAAACTTTACATGCTGCATATATTTGATATGAAGCCCACCTTTATGAGTACAGTGAGCATTTCTTATAGCCGTTTAGAAGAATCGGCCTTAAAAGAAACGAAAAACAAACTCGTTCAGTTCTGTAAAAAGCATCTGGGGAAGGAACCTGAAGCACTGGATATTTCGTTGATTGTAAGTGAGCATAGTATTGCATCAACAGCTATTCTCGAAAACGCAGAAAAGATCAATGCAGATCTAATTATTATTGGCACCAAAGGGAGCACAATCCTAAAAGACCTTTTCATAGGAAGCACAGCTTCTACTCTTATCAGTAAATCATATGTGCCTTTAATTATGGTCCCTAAGAAGGCGCATTCAAAGCAAATTACAAAGATCGTCTATGCAACAGCATTTGAAGAAGCTGATATATTAGCAATACGAAAACTAGTGGCCCTGGCAAAACCTTTTAAAGCTACTATAAAGCTTGTTCACATATCTACTAAAAGTGAATATGCGGGAGAAGATCAGATGGCTTGGTTCCGGGAAATGCTAGGAAGTAAAGTTTCTTATCCGCATATCCAATTTGAACTCAGGTTTGCAGATGATATCAATGGCTCATTACAGTCCTATGTTGAGGAAGAAGATCCATCGCTCCTGGCTATGCTCGAAAGAGAAGGGCATGGAATCATGAAAAGTATCTGGAGTAAGGATATTGTAAAGCAAATGAAATCTGTGATAAAAATACCTTTACTAAGCTTTCACAAAAGGAATTTGTAAGGGTTTTTCCGGGTTAATTTTTCGTATCTTAATAAAATTCGGGCAAGGACATTCTTGCGAATAGAATACATAAAATCTATTTCTAACTCAAAAATCAAAATCAATGAATCCTCTCATGTTTTTTTTATTGATCCTTATTCTTTTTTTAATGGCAGGAGTCCGCGTCATCTTTGAATACAAACGCGCTCTTAAGTTCCGTTTCGGAAAATATGTCAATACCCTACAGCCTGGTTTACGGTGGATCATTCCCTTTGTTGAAACAATCCAAAAGGTAGATATCCGGGTGATCACTATAAAGATCATCTCACAGGAAGTGATGACCGAAGATAATGTACCCTGCAGCATAGATGGGGTGGTCTTTTTTCAGATCACAGATCCTGAAAAAGCTGTTTTGGAAGTGGAGGAATTTTCTTTTGCCATAACACAGTTATCACAAGCTGCTCTTAGAGATGTTTGTGGAAAAGTAGAATTAGATACTATTCTCTCCAAAAGGGAGGAAATGGGTAAAAACATCAAGACCATTGTGGAAGGAGAGACCAAGCGCTGGGGAATTGAGATCATTGATGTGAAGATAAAAGACATACAACTACCTGAGAATATGAGGCGTATGATGGCCAACCAGGCAGAGGCAGAACGCTCACGAAGGGCACGGATAATTCTAGCTCAGGCAGAGGACCAGGCCGCTGATATGCTCCTTAAGGCAGGAAAAAAAATAGATCAGTCACCTTCTGCTATAAAGCTGAGGTTGTATCAAACCTTATCTAATATTGCCGCTGAGAAAAATTCTACAATACTATTCCCTTTCCCGGAGGAAGTATTACCGCGCAGGCGTAAGAAAAATAACCCGGAATAGAGAAGCAGTATGATCTGATACAGATCAAAAGTCAGCAGATATTGTTTTCCACAAAAAAGAGCCCTCCTGTTGGGCTCTTTTAATAAAGGCATTCATGTTAAACAGGAGGGCTACTTAAAAAGTGGCTATTATCATGCAATTTCCACTTTTCGAGGTTTTAATTTTCTTACTTCTTCCTTTTTGGTTAGTTTAAATCTTAGGATACCGTCATTGTACTTGGCTTTAATTTCATCTTCCAAGACGTTTTCTGGTAGCAATAAGGTTCTCATAAAGGAATTATAAGAAAATTCTTTTCGGGTATACTCTTCTTCTTTCTCTTCCTCAGTATACTCTTTTTCTGCTTTGATAGTGAGATACCTATTTTCGATAGATACTTCAAAATCTTTTTTGGCAAAGCCTGGGGCAGCAATCTCAATTTCATAATGATGATCAGTTTCCTTAATGTTTAATGCAGGTTCTGCAGATCTTGCATTCCAGAAGTCATCATTAACTAAACCTCGATTCCACAAGTGATTGTCAAAGAAATCTTCCATGTCGAAGAAATCGGAAGTAATCAAATTGGTAAGAGGCCTTTTTCGATTTTTAAATTTTGTCAGTGACATGATTCTATTTTTTAGGTTAAACAATCCGTTCAACAGTGTAAGACGTAAGGCACTCAGGGTTTGACGCAAGGTAATTGTAGTCCTATAGATTAACTATGATATTTATCATAAAACCAGATTATTTATAAACTTTTTATACCGAAAAAGACTTTGATAGGGTAACTCTCAGTTCCGTAAAATTATATTGATCGCTCCATTGGCTCCCCTTGCCCCGTATAACCCCAGTTCAGCCGGTGATTTATAGACCTCAATAGATTTTACATCATCAGGATTGATGCTGCCTAAAATACCTGATAATCCCCCGCTGTATGCCACCCCATTGATCAAGAATAAAGGTTCTGTAGTATTTGAAAAGGAATTAGGTCCAAAAACCCGAACTACATTACCCCTTACTGTTATTCCCGGTACTCGCTGAAGCATGTTCAATATGCTCACTTCCCCCTTATTTGCAGTAATGGACCTCATACTATTTTGGGGATCTTCCCCGGAAACTGTCCTTACTTTTGAAGATGTACAACCAATTCCCAGCGAACTCGCTATAAAAATCAAAATAAACACTTTTATAATTCCGTGCTTGGAGTTCATAGTTTCGTTTTTAATGGGGGAAAAATTTATCCTTCCCATAGTTTCCAGGGTGCCCTGTAAATTGGGGATAAATAAGAGTTTGCCTCAGCAACATTGGAAATTTGGTTCTGCGCGGCATCCCATTCCAATTTCTTCCCGGTTCTGTAAGCAATATTTCCTAAATGAGCTACCAGTGCTGCATTTCTCCCCATTTCGATGGTGCAATTAGGATCCTCTCGACTTTGAATACATTCGAAAAAATTCCTGGTATGTTCGTCCAACCCATTAATATAGCTCCTTCTGGGAGGCAATACTTCGGTGAGGTATTTACCATCTTCCTGTAAGGGAAGTACTTTCCAACTGGCTCTGTTTACGGCCAGGATCCCCTTTTCTCCAATAAAAGCCACACCCGGTTCTCCGGACTCATCCAAATAAGGCGAAGTTCCCATTGCAATGAATTGCTCCCAAACCAGGCTAAAGTCGCCAAAATCATATACCGTTGTTAAGGTATCCGGGGTTTCAGCTGCATTATTTGGAAAGGCCAGCTTCCCCCCAATGGCCATTACTGATTTGGGCACAGTAGCATCCATTCCGGCAAGTACCATATCTAACATATGTACTCCCCAGTCTGTCATAAGTCCGCCCGCATAATCCCAGAAATAGCGGAATGAACCGTGGAATCTGTTTTTATTAAAAGGTCGTTTTTGGGCAGGTCCTAACCAGCGATCATAATCTACTCCTGCCGGGGGCATACTATCTGGAACCACTTCAAATCCTTTTCCGTAATTAACATCTGCCCAGGCTTTCACCTGCCTTATTCTGCCCAAAACTCCGGTCTTAAGATATGCCAAAGCTTCTATCCAGTGTGGATCGCTTCGCTGCCATTGGCCCACCTGTACCACCCTGTTGTACTTCCTTGCTGCCTGTACCATTAAATTGGCTTCATCAATACTATTGGCGATAGGCTTTTCTACATAGACATCCTTCCCTGCAGCACAGGCATCGGTCATCTGAATACAATGCCAGTGATCTGGGGTACCAATGATCACTGCCTGCAGTGACTTTAATTTTAAGAATTCTCTATGGTCCGAAAAGGTTTTAGGACGTTTCCCTGTCTTTGTTTCTAATTCCTGTGCTCTTTCCTCCAATAATTGTGAATCTACATCACAGAGCGCAACACAGCTAGTGCCTGCATTCTTTAAAAAGGAATTCAGATTGGCCCAGCCCATTCCCCGAACCCCAATAAGGCCTATATTAACCTCAGAATTAGAGGTTGATAAGGGTTTTGCATTTATTTGACTCAAGGGTAAGGCAGTAGCCAGGGAAGCTACCCCCAGATCTTTTAGGAATGTTCTACGATTTTGCATAGCCACCAGATTTGACCCTTAATGTAGGCAATTTTTACCTATTTATATAGGTCAAAAATGGGAGAAAATGGTACAATTTAAAATTCTATTTCCAGCATTACAGGGCAATGGTCAGAGCCGTAATATTCGTTAAGGATCTCCACTTTTTTTACCTTATCTGCCAAGGATTTACTCAGCAGAAAATAATCTAAACGCCATCCTGTATTGCGCTCCCTTGCTTTAAATCTGTAACTCCAATACGTATAAGCCACCTTGTCTGGGTGTAATTGCCGGTAGATATCTACGAGTCCGGCATCTAAAAAAGCATCCATACCGTCTATCTCTACCTGGGTATACCCGGCAGTTTTGTTGTAGTTAGATTTGTCGTTCTTTAGATCGATGGGTTTATGTGCCACATTAAAATCCCCGCAAACAATCACCGGTTTTATTTCTTCTTTTTTCTTGATGAATTTTAGGAAGTCGGCATCCCATCCCTTGCGGTAATCCAGTCTATCTAATTGTGACCCGGAATTAGGGACATACACATTGATAAGATAAAATTCAGGATACTCTGCACAAAGGATGCGCCCTTCAGAATCATGTTCTTCAATGCCCATATCATGCCTTAGTTCTTCCGGAGCAGATTTAGTAAGGATAGTAGTACCGGAATATCCTTTCTTTTCGGCAGCGTTGCTTAGGACCTTATAGGTATTCAAAGGTTCGAGGGCCTTTGCTACTTCTTCTTCCTGTGCCTTGGTTTCCTGGAGACACACAATATCTGCCTTTAGGTCCTTAAGTGTTTTAAAAAAGTCTTTCTTAACGATGGCTCTAATGCCATTGACATTCCACGTTACAATGTTCATATCCTGTTATAATTTCTATGCCTACGTTCTGGCAAAGTTTCTTTTTATTCCTTCTGTTCCATAAAGTAACGCAATTTACAATACACGTCTAACTTCGCCACAGCTTAACATGGCTTCTCCATAATATGGATTTCTTATTTCCTTTTCCCAACTTAACCAGTCGGATCCCAAATTGTTATTGGCCATAGGACAATGTAAGACATATACCGGTTTATCGGGATTATTCATACCGGGCATAATAGCAACAAATTGATCGGATAAAAGCACAAAGTTTGAACGCTGTTCAGTAAGAGATTTGGTCATTGCTATAGCCATAAAATATTTTTCCAAGCTGCTTATGTGGCCTATTAGCGCTCCCTTTAAAGCAGACTTATTTACCCTTTTTAATTTTGATAATGCCTTTTCAGAGGCCTGCTGTACCACAACAGCATCCGAAAGTACCAAAGCGTCCTTAAGCTCCATATACGCTTCCAATACCGGGGTAAAGGATTTCTTAAAATCTGGCGAAATTTCCTTCTTCTCCATTTCCATAATAGCTCCCATTCCCCCATGTCCTTCATGGCCCGTACGCACTGCACCACCCTCATTCATCATAGACTTTTTGCCTTTTAATTGGGCAGCAGCATCTACGGTAAATGTACCATTAGTAACAATCTCATCTCCAGCTTGCAATCCGTCTAGTACTATATATCCATCTTGAACAGCATTTCCCAAAGTGATTTCGCGAATTTCAAAGGTAGGGTCGTCCGGGTTGGCCTTTATATAGACCACAGAGCGCTCCCCTGTCCAAAGAACTGCACTTTCTGGGACTACGATAGTATTTTCCTTTTTGCTGGCTGCAATATGCATTGAACCGGCTACAAACATGCCGGGCTTTAATTGTCCCTGTGGATTTTGTAATACTGCCCTCACCTTCATGGTTCTTGTCGCCGCATTTAATACGGGATCAATAAAAGAAATTTTCGCATCGAACCGGGTATCCGGGTAGGCCTTGGTTGTTATCGTAATTTTTTGACCCTCTTTTAAAAGTGAGATCTGATTTTCATATGCATCAAAAACGGCCCAAACGGTATTCAGATTGGCAATTTTAAATAAAGGTGATCCCTGCTTTACGTAATCTCCTGCTTCTACCATGATCTCAGAAACCGTTCCGGAAACATTGGCATAAACTGGGAAATTTTCACGAACCTGACCAGACTTTTCTATCTGTGCTATTTCCTTTTCAGACAGTTTCCAAAGTTGAAGCTTGTTACGAACTGCCTTATATAATGCGGGTTGACTTTCCTTTAAACCTGCAGCCGTAATCAATTCTTGTTGAGCGGACACCAGTTCAGGGGAATAGATAGTTGCCAATAACTGTCCACTTCTAACTTCTTCTCCCTCAAAATTAATGTATAGCTTTTCTATGCGCCCGTCAAAGTAGGACGCCTGACTCCCAACAGCTTTTTCGTTTTCTTTAATGGTTCCTGAAAGCTTTAATGTATTGTCCCCTAAAATACCTGAACCTACAATGGTGGTCCTGATATCGGCCAGGGCCATGGCATTTTTGGATAAAGTAAACTGGGTGGCAGAGAGTTCGTTAGAATCCACATCAGCCAGTATCAGATCCATTCCACAAATAGGGCAGCTACCCGGGGCAGACTGTCTGATCTGAGGATGCATGGAACACGTCCA
>CBDUON010000122.1:0-6701 GCA_965368835.1 uncultured Eudoraea sp.
CCTAGAAGCACGGGAATGGCAAGAGACATCTTAGTTGCCACAGAAGCCACAGAAACTCCCAGAATCTGGGAGGTCTTAGCCATTAAATTAAAAATGATGATAAATAACAGTCCCAGTAATAATGTTCCATAGAACCATTTTTTTGATGGAATTTCAATAAGGCTCACCGTCACATCAGAAAGAAAAAAACCAACGGTACAGGCTGTCATATAATTAACAATGATAGCGTACAGCGTTTGTATTTTAAATCTGGTATATAGCTTAAAGATGACAAAGATCAAACTAGAACATAAGATACTCAGGGCCAGATCTAACATATTATATATGGGAATTAATTTCTGTCACATCTTCTTCACCCACTATCAAATGCCAGGTCTGAAATCCAAGACCTTTGGCACTAAGGATATGTTCTAGGGTGTCATCAACAAATAGTGTTTCATTGGCGCTAAGACCATGTTTTGTGAGGAACATATTAAATATTTCGGGATCTGGTTTTCTCATCCCAATAACATGTGAAAGATAAAATCCTTCAAAACACGCCTTAAAAGCCTCGTAGCTTTTCATCCCCATCTGAGCTATTACCTTTTGAATATGCAGTTCATTGGTATTACTTAATAGAAAAAGTCTGTATTTCCGTTCATTTGCTAATTTTTGAAGGAATTGAAGTCTTTTCTCCGGGAAATCGAGGATAATGGCATTCCACGCTTCAATAATGTCTTCTTTTGTTGAGTTTGGTAAAAAACCACTTACCGATTCCAGGAACGATGAGGTATTTAGGTTGCCTTTTTCATAGGAATTAGCCAGGGGAATTAGACCTTCCGGAATTTCTTTGTAACCTGCCTTCAATAAAGCCTGCAACGTAGCTGATTTATCTAGGTTGATAAAAACATCGCCAAAATCGAATATTATATTCTTAATCATTACGCAAAATAGATAAGGTGTCCTGACCAATCTCTGTTTGGCTTATTTCTTTTCCAGTAATTTCCGGGGCTTTAAGGCCCGACTTAAAAAAACTTTTTCCGGTAAAGATCCTTGCCTCATCCCAAAGACCTGCATTGATAAAAGTAGATAGGGTAGCGGCACCACCCTCAATGATGACACTTTGGATGTTCCTGCTAAATAAGGTGTCACAAATCTGAGAAGCCACCTTTTGTGAGAAATCTATAGTTTCATATTGGATACCTCCATCAGCGTTCTTAGGCGTATTACTTTGTGTAAAAATCAGTGTTTCAGCAGTGCCATCAAAGATATTGTAAGTAGGAGGTGTTTTTAGGTCCTTGTCCAAAATGATCCTCAGGGGGGAGTTGCCAGCCCAGGATCTGGTCGTTAATTCAGGATTATCCAAAAGTACTGTACTGGTGCCAACTAAAATAGCCTGCTCCTCACTGCGCCATTGGTGTACTTTCTGTCGAGAATAGCGGTTGGTGATCCAGTAGGGCCGTGGATCCTTTTCTCGCTCGACTTTAGTTGGTGCTATAAAGCCATCCTTAGTTTTTGCCCATTTCAGGATTATATATGGACGTTTTTTTTCATGGAATGTTAGAAAACGTTTGTGATGTTCCCTGCAACTGCTTTCTAGAAAAGGTGTAATTACTTCACAGCCGGCAGCTAATAGTTTTTCAATTCCTTTTCCACCTACCTTATCATGCGGATCTTTTACACCAATTACCACTCTTGGGATCTTGGATGAAATAATCAGATCTGCACAAGGCGGGGTTTTGCCATGGTGAGCACATGGTTCTAGCGTCACATATAAGGTCGAATCTTTTAGAAGATCCTTGTTCTTTACGGATCGTATGGCATTTACTTCTGCATGTGCCCCTCCAAAAGGACTGGTAAAACCCTCCCCAATGATGATATTTTTATGTGTGATAACACAGCCTACCATTGGATTAGGAGCAGTGGTTCCAAGACCGTTTTTGCCGAGTTCAATACCTCGCAAAATATATTTTTCGTGTATCTTCACCTCGCAAAAATAGGATATTAATCATGATTTCAGACGCCCTTAGAATTAGGGAAATATCACCAGAAGATAATGTACAGCTAGCCAGGGTGATCCGAACTGTACTGGAGGAGCATCAGGTGCCTAAAATAGGAACTACCTATGCAGATCCAATTCTCGATTCGCTATATGAGTATTACAACAAGCCTAAAGCAGCTTATTTTGTTGTAGAAAATCATGATAAAATCATAGGAGGGGGAGGAATCATAGGGTTGGAAGCCCATGACGGGAATGTGTGTGAATTACAGAAAATGTATTTTTTAAAAGAAGCCCGGGGCTTAGGAATAGGGACAAAAATGCTGGAAACTTGCCTGGATCGAGCAGAAAAAGAAGGATACGAATTTTGTTATCTGGAGACCATGCCCCATATGAAAAATGCCTTAAAACTCTATGCTAAATGGGGTTTTGAATACCTGGAAGCTCCTATGGGAAATACCGGCCATTATTCATGTACTGTCTGGATGATCAAAAAATTAAGACAGTAATTTTTCTCTCATGCTATTAAAGGATATAAAACATATTTTTCATCAGGAATTAGACATCCTATACGGGACAGAGGAGGTATCTCATTTCTTCTACTACTTTCTTGAAAGCTATCTGGATCTGCCAAGGTTCCATTTAGCGATACACCCGCAATGGATCATTACAAAAGAAGATGAATCTTTATTTTTTGAGGGACTAGCAGCATTGAAACAAGGGAAACCCATTCAGTATATTTTGGGTACCAGCACTTTTATGGATCTCCCAATGATGGTCAATAAACATGTATTAATCCCCAGGCCGGAAACGGAAGAACTGGTAAGATGGATACTAAAAGACTACCAGAAGTCAGTAGCTGAGATTAAGATATTAGATATTGGAACAGGGAGTGGATGTATCGCAATTGCCTTGGCAAAAAACTTGTCTCAGGCAAGTGTTACAGCCATTGATATTTCACAAAAAGCCTTGACAGTAGCAAAACAAAATGCCATAGAAAACAAGGTTTCCATTTTATTCAAAAAGGAAGATGTTCGGGATATGGACATAGCTGGAGAGAATTATGATGTTATAGTTTCTAATCCTCCTTATGTACTTGAAAAAGAGAGGGTTTCAATGGAAAACCACGTGAAAAATGCGGAACCTTCCCTGGCCCTATTTGTGCCAGATACCCAACCTTTGTTGTATTATAAATATCTTGCAGAAGTGGCGCAAAAGGCCCTGAAAGAGGAGGGAGTATTGTATCTTGAGATCAACGAAGCATTTGGAAAAGAGGTAAGCGAACTTTTAATGAATCATTCTTTTATCAATATAGAAGTTCGGCAGGACATCCATGGAAAAGATCGGTTTATCAGAGGAACGAAAGGGTCGCATAAGTCATAGAATATTGTATGTATGAAGATAGAAGAACACATAAAGAATCTTAGGAAGGAATTGCACGAACATAACTACAGCTACTATGTTCTGGATGCACCGGTGATCTCAGATTTTGATTTTGACATGAAGTTGAAAGAACTTCAAGCTTTGGAGGAAGCCCATCCCGAATTTCATGACGAGACCTCACCTACAATGAGAGTGGGGGGTGCAGTAACCAAGAATTTCGATACGCTTGCCCACGAACAACGGATGTATTCTTTAGACAACTCGTATTCTAAAGAAGAATTGCTGGAATGGGAACAACGCGTAAAACGTAATCTTGGGGATGCAGAAGTAAGTTATACTTGTGAGTTAAAATACGATGGAGCTTCTATTAGTCTGAGTTATGAAAACGGACAGCTTATACGGGCATTGACCAGGGGTGACGGGTTTCAGGGCGATGAGGTTACAGCAAATGTTAAGACCATCCGCTCAGTTCCCTTGCATTTGCGTGGCGACTACCCTGCCAGATTCGATATTAGAGGTGAGATCATTTTGCCTTTAGAAGGGTTCGAGAAAATGAATGAAGAGCGAATCAAGAATGGAGAGGACCCTTATATGAACCCAAGGAACACAGCATCTGGAAGCCTTAAATTACAGGATAGTGCTTTGGTTGCAGAAAGGCCTTTAGATTGCTTATTGTATGCATTAGTAGGAAGAGATCTTCCGGCAAAAACTCATTATGAACTGCTAGAAAAAGCACGAGGATGGGGATTTAAAATACCCAGAGAAGCTCAATTATGTCATTCCATTAAAGAAGTTTTAGCCTTCCTGGAGCACTGGGATGTTCATAGACATGAATTGCCGTACGAAACAGATGGGGTTGTTATAAAAGTCAATGATCTTCAGCAACAGGAAGAATTAGGCTACACCGCGAAAGCGCCTCGCTGGGCCATTGCCTATAAGTTTAAAACAGAGCAGGCCAGCTCAGTTTTAGAGCAGATCACTTATCAGGTGGGGCGTACAGGAGCGATTACACCTGTGGCCAACCTGCAACCAGTTTTATTAGCAGGTACTACAGTTAAACGTGCTTCCTTGCACAATGCAGATCAGATTGCAAAGCTCGATATACGGGAAGGAGATACTGTCTTTGTTGAAAAAGGAGGTGAAATTATTCCGAAAATTGTTGGGGTAGATTTAAGCCAGCGTCCGGCAGAATCCACTCCTACAATTTATATTACCCATTGCCCGGAATGCGGAACATTACTGCGGAGAGAAGAAGGAGAGGCACAGCATTTTTGTCCAAATACAACGGGTTGTCCTCCACAGATCACTGGGAGAATTCAGCATTTTATTTCCAGAAAGGCCATGGATATAGACGGACTTGGTGCTGAAACTGTTGAATTATTATTCAAAGAAGGACTTATTGAAAATTACGCAGATCTCTACACCCTTACTAAGGAACATATAATCCCTTTGGAACGCATGGCAGAAAAGTCGGCCGAAAATCTTATCCAGGGAATTGCTGATTCAGTAAAGATCCCTTTTGAACGGGTATTATTTGGATTAGGAATCCGGTTTGTTGGTGAAACCGTGGCAAAGACGCTGGTGAAAGCTTATAAAAATATTGATGCTTTAATGGATGCATCTCCTGAAGAATTGATGGAGGTCAATGAGATTGGCCAGCGTATTGCGGAAAGTGTCGTTTCCTTCTTTGGAGAAGAAAAGAACCGTGAGATCATTGAGCGGCTCAAAGGATACGGGCTTCAGTTTTCTCTGACGGAAGAACAGCTACAAAATCAGACAGACCTGTTAAAGGGGAAGACCCTGGTGGTCTCAGGCGTTTTTGAAAATTTGGAGCGAACAGAGCTAAAAAAGCTCATTGAAGATAATGGGGGGAAGGTTAGTTCTTCTATCTCTTCCAAAACATCCTATTTGGTTGCCGGGAATAATATGGGCCCTAGCAAACGCACCAAAGCAGAATCTCTTGGCGTACCTATAATCTCAGAGGCTGATTTTATGAAATTAATTCAATAATTAGTGAATTGATTACTTTACAGAAATATGACATCTATCCATAGCATACAGGAATTCTATAAACTAGTGGAGCATTTAGAAGTGCCGCCTTCTTCCTGGAAGGACGTGAAAGCTGCCCTGTGGTGGGATGCAAAAGGGAACTGGGAAAAGGCGCATGAATTAGTGGATTCCAATTCTTCGCCAAAAGCTAGCTGGATACATGCATACCTTCACCGAAAGGAGGGCGACACATGGAATGCCGCTTACTGGTATAGGAAGGCACAGAAACCCATCCCTGAAAAATCCCTTGAGGAAGAATTTGAAGATATTGTTATGGCGTTATTGCTCTCCTAAGTTTTAAATACGCTACTATTTTAGAGTAGGCCGACTTGAAATATTTAATAAAGAATAGGCTTATACTGTGATGGATATTCCTTCTGCACTGCTTTTTTTGGAGCCATCGAAGAAAAAATCGATTCTTCCCAGATTGATGCCATAGCATCCTACCTGATTGATCAAGATAGGTATGTCTTTTCTATTGTTACGGATGACCGGTTTTTCCAGAAAGGTGTGTGTATGGCCACCAATGATAAGATCGATATCTTCTGTTTGGGAAGCCAGAAGTACATCACTAGGCCTTTGAGGTTCATTTTTGTATTCATATCCCAGGTGGGAGAGGCAAATAACCAGATCGCACTTATTTTCTACTTTCAGGACCCTGCTCATATCCTGCGCAATTTCAATAGGATCCAGATATTGGGTTTCCTTATACAGTTTCTTTGTGACCAATCCGTCCAGGTCAATTCCCAGTCCAAAAACGCCGACTTTCAATCCATCAACTGTAAAAATTTTAAAAGGGGAGGTAAAGCCATCCAAAACTGTATTGGTAAAATCGTAGTTCGCAGAAAGAAAGTCAAAATTTGCATAAGGCATTTGTGCTAACAGCCCATCTACACCATTGTCAAAATCATGATTCCCGATGGTAGCTGCATCATACCGCAGGGTACTCATTAATTTAAACTCTAATTCACCTCCATAGAAATTAAAATAGGGCGTCCCTTGAAAAATATCACCCGCATCCAAAAGCAAGGTGTTAGGATTTTCATTTCGTATCTGTGATATAAGGGTGGCTCTTCTGGCCAACCCTCCTAAATTCGGAAAAGTGGCATGGTCTGTTGGAAATGGATCTATATGACTATGCACATCATTGGTGTGCAAGATCGTAATTTGTTTTTTGGAAAAGGTTGAGCAACTACTTAATAAGCTGCCTCCCAGACCAACAAATCCGGCACCCGAAATAGTATTTTGTATAAATGATCTGCGTTTCATGGCTGCTTTATTTGAATAAACC
>CBDUON010000123.1:0-6658 GCA_965368835.1 uncultured Eudoraea sp.
GCAATTCTTATTCCTTCACTCACTGGAGCTGTCCCTTCTGAAAGCGATGCAGAAATACTAAAACGCTTTGCCAAGGTTTTTGAACAAGCTTATATCCGTTTTATGGATCTTGAAAAAGCAGAAGCACAAGCAAGGGAGTCGCAAATTGAGGCTGCACTAGAGCGCGTGCGTGCAAGAGCATTGGCCATGCATAACCCAGAAGAGCTAAAAGAAGTGGCACATGTTTTACGAACAGAAATGGGTTTACTTGGTGTAGACGAACTAGAAACCTGCAGCATTTATATTAATGATGAAGAAACAGAAAAAACAGAGTGTTGGTACGCAATAAAAGACATACGCTCTAAAAAGCAAAAATTGATAAACGATCATTTTAAATTGGATTTAAATGATACTTGGGTTGGCAAAGAAATGCTAAAATTTTACAGGTCGAAAAACAATGACGTTAGTATTGTAATGTCAGGTAAGAATAGAAAAGAGTGGATAGACTATTGCGAAAAACACTCTACACCTTTGCAAGGCTACTATGGAAAGGAAATTCCTGACAGAACCTATCATTTATATAAATTTTCTCATGGAGCTATTGGTGTGGCAACAGCTGCTAAAATTTCAGATGAAAACTGGAATTTAATAAAACGTACTGCTTCGACATTTTCGTTAGCGTATTCACGTTTTAAAGATTTAACGCAAGCTCGAATAGATTTAGCAAAATTAAAAGAAGAAAAGAAACGTGCAGAAGATGCTTTGTCTGAACTACAGCTCACACAAACCCAATTAATCCAATCTGAAAAAATGGCTTCCCTTGGTGAGCTTACTGCTGGTATTGCGCATGAGATTCAGAACCCGCTAAACTTCGTTAATAATTTTTCTGAAGTCAGTAAAGAGCTCTTAGACGAAATGCTTGAAGAAATGGAAAATGGTGATATGGAAGAAGTTAGAGCGATTATGTCTGATGTCGTTCAGAATCTAGAAAAAATAAATCATCATGGTAAACGTGCAGATGGTATTGTAAAAGGGATGCTGCAACACAGCCGTACCAGCAGTGGAGAAAAAGAACCTACGGATATAAACGTGCTGGCAGACGAATACCTGCGTCTGGCTTACCATGGATTACGAGCGAAGGACAAGTCGTTTAACGCCACCCTGGAGACGGATTTTGATGAAACTATTGGAAAGATAAATGTTATTCCTCAGGATATGGGCAGGGTGATCCTCAACCTCATCACTAATGCCTTTCATGCCGTAAAAGAGAATTCCTCCGAAGCCTTGGCGAAGGGGGATGATACTTATGAACCTACAGTAACTGTAAGTACAAAGAAAACAAAGAAGGCAATTGAAATTAGTGTAAAAGATAATGGGAATGGCATTCCCGAGGCCATCAAAGAAAAGATCTTCCAGCCGTTTTTTACTACCAAACCTACAGGGCAGGGAACAGGACTGGGACTGAGTATGAGCTATGATATAGTAACCAAAGGGCATGGAGGAAGCCTGGAAGTAACGTCTGAAGAAGGTGTTAATTCAGAGTTTATTATTACCTTAATAGTATAATCGAATAAAGCTTGAATCGCCATTTCTATTCTGATCAAGAGCGGAGTAATAAAAAGAACAAAATAGTTTGCAAAGAGTTAAATTAATTGAAGGCAACTTAAAATCTTTTAGAATAATGAGAAGATTAAAACCGAATATCGTACAGCTTTTCTTTATCCTGGCCTTATTTGTAATACTGCCAAATAATGCGGTTTTAGCTCAGAACCTGAAGATCAATTTTGAAAAAATACGGGCCACTAATGGGGTTTCGTTTGGTAAAATAAGTTCCATAACCCAGGATGAGTTGGGATTTATGTGGTTTTCCGACCAGTCTAATGGGACCATTATGCGCTATGATGGCAGTCATATGAAACTATACAAACACGACCCCCTTAATTCCAATTCCCTAGGAGGGAATTACCCAGAATTCCTTTTTGCCAC
Organism: uncultured Eudoraea sp.; assembly: GCA_965368835.1. Lineage (GTDB taxonomy): Bacteria > Bacteroidota > Bacteroidia > Flavobacteriales > Flavobacteriaceae > Muriicola. The sequence goes on from CBDUON010000123.1 coordinate 1,966, forward strand.
AGACACTGGTATTATCTGGATCGGATTTTATGGGCAGGGCCTGGACCGTTTTGATCCCCTAACCAACACCTTTACGCATTATAGGCATGATCCGGATGACCCGAATAGCCTTATAAATGACATTGTATCTACAGTACTAGAAGATCATTTAGGCAATGTTTGGGTAGGTACTGATGGCGGCTTAGATCTTCTTGATCCCGATACGGGTAATTTTACACATTTCAGGCATATAGAAAACGATTCGACCAGCCTGAGTCATGATATGGTACGGACATTATATGAAGACCGCTCAGGAACTCTTTGGGTAGGAACAGGATTTGCATTTGACCTGTCTACTAAGGAGGGTGGACTAAACCGTTTTGATCGTAAAACCGGTAATTTTAAGCAGTTTTTGCATAAACCGGATAACCCCAAGAGCCTGGTCAGCAATAAGGTGAGGGCGATATTGGAGGACAGTCACGGAAATTTTTGGGTGGGCACCGACGGAGACGGTTTGCACAGTATGGACCGGAAAACCAGGGAATTTACTAGGCATACCTACGATCCCAATCAGCCCGAAAAACTTAGCCGACCTGCCCTAAATTCAGAATGGGATCATATTACTTTTCTCGTTGAGGATACGTTGGGAAAAATATGGATAGGTACCGAGAGTGGCGGCCTTAACCTTTTTGATCCCGTCACAAATTCCATTTCACATTTTGGAAAGGAAACCAGGAATTTTGAATCTCTCATAAATAATGACGGATGGGAGGCATTTTCAGAAAGTAATTCTGGCTGGTGCGCCTATGCCACTGATGACGGACACCTCTGGCTAAGCTCGCAGTATAATTCCAATTTATTCAAAATTGACCTTTACAATAATTACATTCCATTCTATTTGGATGATGGAAGTGTCCCCTCTTTTTTTGAGGAATCTGAGACCATCTTTTGGAAGGCCACTTCCAATGGGCTATTACGTGAAGACATGGCAGAAGGAACCTCCAGAAGGTACTTGCATGACCCAAAAGACCCGAATAGCATCAGCAACAATAGTATCACTTCAATTATAAAAGATCATCAGAACCAGTTTTGGATTGGGACCGAACATGGTTTGAATAAATTAGATATTACCACCGGTACTTTTACACATTACCTGCCGGATCCAAATGATCCTGTGGCAATTAGTAACGATCATATAACTGCTGTTTATGAAGACAGCAAATTTAATTTGTGGATTGGCACTAATGGGGGTGGTCTAAATCTTATGGATAGGAATACGGGAGCATTCCGGCAGTTCAGGAATAACCCTAAGGACTTAAACTCTCTTTCGGGAGATATGATTACTAATATACAGGAAGACAGTCAAGGTGGACTTTGGATTGGTGTTGAATTTAATGGAGCAGGTTTAAACCAATTCCAACCCCTCACAGAAGACTTTAAAAGATATCTCCCAGGTTTAAGTGTTTTAAACCTCCTTTTGGATGATAATAGTCTTCTGTGGGTAGGAACTGCGTATGGATTGTACAGATATGATCCCAAATCTGATGACTTTAAAAACACAAACATAACCTCAAATATCACTGAGGTAATCAATGATTCTGAGAACAATCTCTGGCTATACAATTCAAATGGTATAATACGGTATGATCAGCAAAACGAAAATACTATGCTGTATAGTGGAAAAAACGGGGTTCGGGGTATATTGGAAGCTGCTCAACGTGGGAATCCTTATCGCAAATCAGATGGCACCATCCTTTTTGGCAGTTATGCCGATGGGTATCATGCCTTTATACCAGACAAACTTTGGACCTCCCGTGACACTTCACTTGTCTATTTTACGGAATTCCGAATCGCTGGAGAATCCGATACTGCAGGTATAGTTAATGTTTTAGGAGAATCCGTCAATAGCGGCGGTAATATTACCCTTGCGCACAACCAAAATATATTCTCCATTCAATTTACGGCCATAGATTACCGTAATTCACAGAACAGACATCTTTTTTATATGCTGGAAAATTACGATTCTGATTGGCTTCAGACCTATGCAGAAAATCCGGCCAATTATTATAAGGTACCTCCCGGGGAATATACTTTCAGAATTAAGGCTGCTAACAGCAGCAGTGGCATTTGGTCCGAAAAAAGTTTTCAACTAACCATTTCCCCTCCATGGTGGGCAACCTGGTGGGCCTTCTGTATTTATGGATTATTGTTTATTGGTGGGGTTTTGCTGATCCACCGCTATCAAAAAGCTCGGGTAATTCGCGCCGAACGTGAAAAGGCCCAAAAAAAGGAACTGGCTCAGGCTAAAGAAATTGAAAAAGCCTACGGAAGGCTTAAATCTACTCAGACGCAACTCATCCAATCCGAAAAAATGGCAAGTCTTGGGGAACTCACCGCAGGAATCGCTCATGAGATACAGAACCCACTCAACTTTGTCAATAATTTCTCTGAAGTGAGCAACGAGTTGATCGATGAGATGAATGAAGAAATTGAGAAAGGAGATCTAAAAGAAGCAAAAGCAATCGCCAAAGACATCAAGCAAAACCTCGAAAAAATTAATCATCATGGCAAAAGGGCCGATGGCATCGTTAAAGGCATGTTGCAGCATAGCAGGTCCAGCAGTGGGCAAAAAGAACCTACAGATATCAACAAGCTAACCGACGAATATTTTAGACTAGCATATCATGGTCTTAGAGCTAAGGACAAAAGCTTTAATGCCACACTTGAGACTGATTATGAAGAGAATCTTGGAAAAATTGATGTTATTCCCCAAGATATTGGTCGTGTAATTCTTAACTTGTTTACTAATGCTTTTTATGCTGTTGATGAGAAGAAATCAAAGTCAGAATCAACAGATTATAAACCAACCGTTTCGGTAAGTACTGAAAAAATAAAAGATAAGGTTGTTATTACGGTAAGGGATAATGGCAACGGTATTCCTAAAGAAGCATTAGACAAAATATTTCAGCCCTTTTTTACTACAAAACCTACAGGAAAAGGCACAGGCTTAGGTTTGAGCATGAGTTATGATATAATTAAAGCCCATAAAGGTGAATTAACAGTAAACACAGCAAAAGGGAAGTTTACAGAATTTAAAATTAGTATACCAATCAAAAACAACAGCACAGCATGAAAATACTAGTAGTAGATGACGAACACGATGTAAAAACATTGTTTCTACAGCGTTTTAGAAAAGAAATTAGAAAAGGGGAACTTGAATTTGTATTTGCCTTTTCAGGTGAAGAAGCATTGGAAACTCTTCGTAATATGGTGCAAGAAGCTGTTTTGATATTATCCGATATTAACATGCCTGGCATGAGCGGGCTTCAACTCCTAGAAAAAATAAAGAAAGATTTTGTTGCGCCTCCACCAGTAGTAATGATGGTTACGGCTTATGGTGATGAGGAAAATTATAACACAGCAAAACAGCTAGGTGCAGATGATTTTCTAACAAAACCCGTTGATTTTAAAATATTAAAAGAAAAATTAATCCAACAATTATAATGGCAAAGATATTAGTAGTTGACGATGAAACCGATTTAGAGGTATTAATCAAGCAAAAGTTTCGTAAAAAAATACGAGAAAAGGAATACGAATTCCTTTTTGCCATAAATGGTGTTGATGCTTTGGAAAAATTGGTTCAGGCTCCAGATGTAGATATCGTGTTAAGCGATATCAACATGCCAGAAATGGATGGGCTTACTTTGTTAAGCAGAATAAGCGAACAAAAACCTTTACTTAAATCGGTTATTGTATCTGCCTATGGTGATATGGAAAACATAAGAACTGCCATGAATCGTGGGGCATTTGATTTTATTACCAAACCCATCAATTTTGAGGATTTAACGTTGACCATGGAAAAAACCTTAAAACACGTTAAGCACATCAGGGAAACCTTACAAGCCATAAAGGAAAACAATATTTTAAAAATGTACGTGGATGAAAATGTGTTGAATTTTATGGGAAGTCGTGAATACGAATCGACTATTATGGCAAATGAAACCATTGAGGGAACAGTTATGTTTATTGATTTATGTGGATTTACTAAAATAAGTGAAACATTTCCTGCAGATACGGTTGTAACCTTGATCAATACCTATTTTGATGAAATGGTAAAAGAAATAATGGCACACCAAGGCTTAATAGATAAATTTATTGGTGATGCCCTAATGGCTGTTTTTAGAGGAGAATATCATCTAGATAGAGCCATTGATGCCGCTTTGGCTTTAAGGACTAAAATAAATAATCTTCCAGAATCTGAGAATTTGAAAGGTTTTATGCCTAAGGTATCCATAGGTATTAAAAGTGGCGAAATGATTTCTGGAAATATTGGATCGGCTAGTTTAAAAAGACTCGATTATACAGTTATTGGAGATACTGTAAATACAGCCGCTCGTTTTCAAGATGCAGCTAAAGAAAACCAGATTATAATTTCCGAATCATGTTACAACGAAGTGAAAGAGGCTTTTAAATGCGAAAAAATAGGAAGTATTAAATTGAAAAACAAAGCTGAAACTATTACAGTTTATGAAGTTTTAGAGTAAATTAAAAAATTGTTTTTATCAAATGACCAAAAAATTCAACCAGAAACAATATTAAAATCTAGCAGCCAAAAAAAAATAAACATACCCACGATTTAATTGACCAATATTGGGGCAGCATTAATTACTTGATGGGCTTAATTAAGGCTTCAGAATTAAAGGCAGGACTTATT
>CBDUON010000124.1:0-6559 GCA_965368835.1 uncultured Eudoraea sp.
ACGGCTTAATTGATACATTTAATAAAATTGGAGCAACCGTTTTTGCCAATGCCTGCGGACCATGTATAGGAATGTGGGATCGTTACGGGGACAAAGCGGCTAATGGCCCTAGGAATACTATTGTTCATTCTTTTAACCGAAACTTTGCGAAAAGGGCAGATGGAAATCCCAATACCCTGGCTTTTGTGGGGTCACCGGAATTAGTTACGGCCATCGCCATAGCTGGGAGATTAGATTTTAATCCTATCACGGATACGTTGATCAATGAAGACGGCCAAGAGGTTAAGCTAGATGAACCAAGAGGCTATGAACTACCCCCTGAAGGTTTTGCAGTGGAAGATGCCGGTTATGTAGCACCAGATAGTGATGGAAGCGGTGTAGTAGTTAAGGTGGCAACAGATTCAGAAAGGCTGCAGTTACTGGAACCTTTTTTGCCAATCACCAACGAAAGTCTGCAGGGAATGAAATTATTGATCAAGGCTTTTGGGAAGTGTACCACAGACCATATATCAATGGCCGGACCATGGTTGCGCTACCGAGGACATTTAGACAATATTGCCAATAATACTCTTATTGGTGCGGTGAACGCTTTCAATAAAAAAACCAATTTCGTCAAGAATCAATTAACCGGAGAATACGGTGGGGTGCCAGATACACAAAGAGCTTATAAGGCCAAGGGTATTAAAACTATTGTTGTGGGCGACCATAATTATGGGGAGGGGTCATCTCGTGAACACGCAGCTATGCAACCAAGGCATTTGGGTGTTGCCGCTGTGCTGGTAAAATCTTTTGCCAGGATCCATGAGACAAATCTTAAGAAACAAGGGATGTTGGGGCTGACTTTTGCAAATGAAAATGATTATGATAAAATTCAGGAAGATGACACCTTTAATTTCATCGATATTCAGGATTTTGCTCCAGATAAACCATTGACCATCGAGTTGGTTCATAAAGACGGCTCTAAAGAAGTCATCAAGGCAAACCACACATACAATTTACAACAGATCGCCTGGTTTAGAGAAGGGTCTGCATTAAACGTCATAAAAAAGGAGAATGCCGCCTAGTGTAGGTCGTAATAGACGTTGCTCAAAAAACCATGGAATATTGAATTGTAAAAAAGATCCTTACTAGATGGCCATTAAAAAAAAGACGGTTCTCAATCTCCTTCTTATAGCTTTTATTCTTTCTTTTTTTGTGACCCCTTTGGGGTACCATAGTAAGATCTTATTAAACCGCATTTTTTCGGGGACGCCCACTGAAATTCCGATAGGGAAAAGGAAGCATATAACAGATTATGACTGGCGTCTGAAAGATGCAGACTGGAATATTTTTAACTTTAGCCCCTCAAAAGGGAAGGTGGTTTTTATCAATTTTTGGGCTTCCTGGAGCCTGCCATCAGATGCACAGCTCAGTAGTATTCAAAACCTCTATGATACCTATAAGGGAAAGGTAGATTTTTATATTATCACCAATGAGGAACAAGCTCCGGTGAGGGAATATATGGAGGAAAATGAGTACAATTTTCCTGTAACCTATCTTATTATTGGGGATAAATCTGCCCTGCCGGTATTAGAGCCACCAGGCACTTATATCGTAGATAAAAAGGGATTTGTGGTGGCAGAAGAACACGCTATAAAAGATTGGGATAACAAGACCGTTTTCGAACTCCTTGATAAACTCATCAAAGAATAAATTTGGGTAGGCAGTACAGTACAAAAAACCAATTTACGGCAAATACACTTCCAAAATGCCATTTGATTTTTGGCAGAATTCTTATTTCTTGAAATATTTAAAAGGGACGAAAAGCATTCCAAAACATTCGCCTTTTTCCTTGCCCAGATGCTTATGATGAATTTTATGGGCACGTCTTACACCCCGCGCATACCAATTGTTAGCATTCCGGAATATTTTGAATCGCTGATGAATAAAAATATCGTGTACTAAAAAATAAGCAGCACCATAGGCCATAATACCAAACCCTATAGGATACCCGATCCAAAAGTCACTGGTGTTTGCCATCAATATAAAGCCCATGCTTACTACAGCATAAAAAATAAAAAAAGCATCATTCCTTTCAAACCAGGAATCGTGATCCTTTTTATGATGATCCTTGTGTAAGCTCCATAAAAAACCATGCATGATATATTTATGGGTAAACCAAGCCATGAATTCCATGATGCTGAAAGTGGAAATAAAAATAAGGAACCAGAGTGCAATCTTCATCATATAATATTTATACCAAATTTAATTTATAGTTTACATACGAGCTAGCAAGCAAGCCAAATTTCTGATAGTTGGGTACCCGTATTCTCGCATTTTTAATTTCCTTAGAAGGTGTTTTCTCAAGTTTTCTCAAGAGTTGATAATAGTATTTATAGGCGGTATACACCCCAAACTTAGCATCGTTTGGCAAGTTTACTATTCCTTTATAACCCTTGTGAAAATCAGCTTTTATTTCTTCTATTATTCTGTTTTTGGAGGCCTCATCTAACTGCAGCAGATTAGTATTTGGAAAATATGATCTATTCAAACATTCATGATCTGCTTTAAGGTCCCGTAAGAAATTTACTTTTTGGAAGGCAGATCCCAGGGCCATGGCAGATAGTTTTAGTTTTGCGTATGATTCTTCATTTCCATTTACAAAGACACGCAGGCACATGAGACCCACAACATCGGCTGAACCATAGATATACTCCTCAAATTCTGCCTGGGTGGCATACACCTTTTTTTCCAGATCCATACGCATACTCTTCATAAAAGACTCTACCAGATGCCGTGGAATGGCATACTGATGATAGGTGTGCTGAAAAGAATTAAGAATTGGATTCAGGCTAATTTTGTTTTCCAGGCTATTATAGAGTTCTGTTTCAAAAGAATTGAAAAGCTCTTCTTTATTGTATTCATGAAAGCTATCCACAATTTCATCTGCAAAACGCACAAACCCATAAATGTTGTAAATATCCTTGCGAATAGAAGGGGCAAGCATTTTTGTAGCCAGCGCAAATGAAGTGCTGTAAGATTGAGTTACGATCTTACTGCAGTCATATGAAACGTTGTCGAAAATAGATTTCATAAAATAGTGGTTACTTTTTTTGTTCAATGAGTTGGGAAACTAATTTTCCCGAAATCAAGGATGGCGGTACCCCGGGCCCCGGAACTGTTAATTGTCCTGTAAAAAATAGATCTTTTACTTTTTTGCTTTTAAGACCAGGTCTAAGAAAAGCAGTTTGTAATAAAGTATTGGCCATTCCGTACGCATTGCCTTTATAGGAATTGTATTGTTCCTTAAAATCATTGACACAGAAGGACTCTTTAAATATAATATTATTTTCTACTTTTTGATTGGTACGCTCTTCAAAGCGCTTTAAAATGATATCAAAGTATTGTTGGCGTAAGCTTGGCGTATCTTCCAAATCTGGAGCAATGGGCACCAGGAAGAAGCCGGTTTCACAAGCTTCAGGTGCCATACTCTTATCGGTGACCGAAGGAAAATTTGCATAGAACAAAGGCTCCGTAGGCCATTTGGGCCTGTCATAGATCTCTTCGGCATGTCTTTCAAAATCGGTATCAAAGAAAAGGTTATGATGCTCTATATTTTGTAATTTCTTATTAAAACCCACATAGAACAAGAGAGAGGATGGAGCAAAGGTCTTGGAATCCCAATAGGCTTCAGAATACTGGCGATATTCAGGATCTAACAAGGTTTCGGAATGATGATAATCTGCCCCGGACAGAATGAAATCTGCCTTAATCGAGCTGTCATTTACATTGATCCCGCTGGCGCGGCCCTTGTCAACGAGGATCTTTTCAACCGCCTGTCCTGTATGGATACCTACGCCTAATTCTTCGGCCAGACTTTTCATTCCTTCAATGATCTTGTACATGCCGCCTTTGGGGTGCCAGGTACCCAGGCCAAAATCTGCAAAGTTCATAAAACTATAGAATGAGGGAGTTTTACTGGGCTTTGCACCGAGAAACAATACCGGAAACTCTAGTGTAGCAATCAGTTTAGGGTTTTTAAATTTTTTGCGAACCTGGCCACTAATAGTCTTAAAGAACTGATCTACCCTTAGCGCTGTATCTTTAGTTATAAGCTCGAAAGGAGATAATCCCGGGCGGTATACAATTTTATTGATGGCGATGTCATAATTATCCTGTGCCTTTGCAATGAATTTCCTTAAATAGACAGAACTCCCTGCTTCAATTCGTTCAAATTCTGCACAGATCTTATCCATGCTGTCTCCAATTGTAATCACATCATCCGAAAAGAAGATCTTATAAGCCGGACTCAGTTTATCCAACTCGTAGTAATCGGCTGTACTTTTCCCAAAATCATTAAAAAACCGTTCAAAAATATCGGGCATCCAATACCAGCTAGGACCAATATCAAAAGTAAAACCTTGTTTTACTAACTGTCCGGCTCTTCCTCCCACTGTTTTGTTTTTTTCATACACAGCTACATCAAAACCAGCTTTGGCCAGATAACAAGCGGCCGACAGAGAAGAAAACCCAGATCCAATGATCACTACTTTTTTACTCATGATAGGAGGATATGCCTTTTTATTTTAACTATTTAAAGTGCTGCGGAAAGATGTTCTACCGACTCAAAGGACCTAATATGTTCCGGCAAGCTCTTATTTTCAATAAATTCTGTTTGCCTTCCTAATATCCAGAGCTTAGAATTTCCGGATGGACTTAATAAAGTATTAAAATCCTCAATATATTGTTCCAAACCATCTTTGGTTGGGTTTACAGTAAAATAGGATAAGAAGTGCAGGTTTTTGTAATACTTCTCAAGATCAGTAAGAGAGTCTAAAGGCATGCTTGGACCCAGATAGATAGTCTTATAGCCACGTAATAATAACTCGTAGTTAATAAATAATAGTCCTAATTCATGGACCTCATTTTCCGGTAGAAAGAGAACAAAAACCTTATCTTGCCTTGTTGGCTCAATGGTCTGTATCTTTTCAGTACTGGTAAAGATCTTTTGTTTAATTAGATTACTAATAAAGTGTTCATGTGCCGGACTAATGGTATCTGTCTGCCATAATAAACCCAATTCTGTCAATAAGGGAATAAAGACTTCCCAAAAAATCTCCCTGAAAGACCTATCGTTTAGTAAACTTGTATATGTTTTCTGAAATAGAGAAAGATCAAAATTGATCATGGCCAGTTTAAATGCATTGATCGCATGGTTCTTTGTGCTGCTTTGAGCCACCAACTCCCTTACAACTACTGGTAATTCACCTTCCGGTATTTTAGCGATCTTGGAGATCTTATAACCACTATTATAGAGAAGTGTTATGTTTAACAGTTTTTGTAAACTCGCTAAACTATACGTGCGTATATTCGTTGAGGTACGCTCAGGTGCCAAAAGATCATATCTTTTTTCCCATATCCGTATGGTATGAGCCTTAATACCGGATAGGTTCTCCAAATCCCGAATGCTGAAAAATTTCTTTACATTGTTCATTATATATTTATAAAGATTAAACAAATTTACAATTTTTGAAATGTAACATTCTAATAGGAACGTTAAAATTTTAGCTTATTTAGTGTAAGCGGACGAAAAATATGTGGATACCATAAGGCTCAGGTAGCCATATGTGAATAATAATAAGTTATTCTTCATTTAGAGTTGAAGGAAGTAGTGGGGTACGAAAATATCCGCACAAAACAATGGCTACTTAAAACCGTCTTTCGGGATGAAATCCCTCTATAGGCATTGATAATGGTTTTTCAGAAATTATTTCAGATACTAGTTTGCCGGTGGCAGGTCCAAGGCTCCAGCCCATCATGGCATGGCCGGTGGCAACAGTAAGATTTTTTACTTTTGAAACCCTGCCAATATAGGGCAGACCATCTGGAGAAACAGGTCGCAGCCCGCACTGGGCCGCTTCAATTTCTTCATCGGTTATATGAATATTGTCATAAAAACTTTGGGCTGCCTTGGCAATTGCTCTTACCCTCTCTTTGCGAATTGTATGATTAATTCCCGAAAGTTCCATGGTACCGGCAAATCTTGTAAAATCTCGCATAGGTGTCACCGCTACTTTTGCTTCCATAAGGATGGCGGGAAGAGTAATCCCTAATGGTCTTTTTACATTTATCCGATACCCTTTGCCGGGCTCAAGAAGCAGACGCATCCCAAGAGCTTTAGCCAGACCGGAAGTCCAGGAACCACTGGCAAGGACAATCTCATCAGGGGAATATTCAGTATTACTTGTGATGACCTTGGCGATCCTAGTATTATTAAATTCAAATCGTTGTACTTCCTCATTGGTACGAATAACAACTCCCACTTTTTTTAGATATCCTTTAAGTTGTGCCATGATCTCATTGGGGGAGGTATGGGCATCACATTGATAGTGCACAGCTCCAAGAATTTCTTTGTTTAAATTGGGCTGGAGCTTATCTAAGGCTGCCCGGGTAAGTTCTGTAACTTCGAGGCCTTCTTCCGCTGCACGTCTGGCTACTTCTTTTTCATGATTTCCCTCCTTATGAGTTTTGTATAACATGAGGATACCTTTTTTTACGAGCTGAAAATCTCCCAATTCTC
>CBDUON010000125.1:0-6547 GCA_965368835.1 uncultured Eudoraea sp.
AATCTCCTTCTTTAGGTCGTAAGACAGCTTTACAATTTTCACAATCATAAAAGAACTGACATGCAGTGCTTGGCATTTCTTCTTCCTTTTGATGACCACATGCTGGGCATGTGATGGTTGATAGCAGTTGTGTTTCCATTATTCTATAATTTTATAACCTGTTTTTCTAATGGCTTCCTCAATTTCTTTGGGGGTCACTTTTGTTTTATCGAATGAAACAGTGGTATTCCCATTTTTATAATCAGCTTTTACATCAATAATGCCATTGAGTTTGTTCACCTCACTTTCTATATGCACTTCACATCCTGTGCATGTCATTCCTTCAATAGTGTATTCAACTTTGTTAATATCTGATGCCACCACATACACCACTTCCTTTTTTGTGCTTGGGTAGAATACTTGCGTATAGTATGGAAAGGCAAGCATTACCCCCGCAAAAAGTGTAATTAAGAGAAGAAACTTTTTTGTAGTAAGGAATTTTGGTTTTTCATCCTCACACGCACAGTCTATTTCCTGCTTTTTTGGCTTTAATTTCTGAAACCAAGCAATCGCCAATACCAAAATTGTAAGCGCAATTAAATAGGGTCTAAAGGGCTCAAGCCAAGAGAAAGTAGACGCAATACCGGTTGTTCCGGCTATTAGGGCCAACACGGGGGTAATACAGCATAATGAAGCGGCTATCGCTGTTATCAAAGATATTCCTAGTAGTTTCTTATCTGAACTCATACCCTTTCTTCTAAAACCTTACTACGCGCTACTATTTCAAAAAAAGGTGCCAGTAAGGGGAGTTTATCTTTTTTGATTGAATAAAAAATAGTTTGGGCTTCCTTTTTGGAGAAAATAATATTCCTGTCTTTTAATTTTCTTAAATGCTGTGAAATGGCAGATATATTCATTTCTAGAATATCACTGAGGTCGCACACACACAGGCGTTCTTCCATATGTAATAAATACAATAGCTTTAATCTCACCGGGTTACCAGCCAAACTTAGAATATTGGAGAGTTCATCAAAAGATGTATCCAATTCCTGCACCACTTCCCTGCAGTTCATTATTTGCCTAACGTCTGCCTCTACCCTTATACAAATGGATTTTTCCATAGTACAAAGCTAGTATAATTATCGTATTTAAGCAAATACTAAAATATATAATTTGGAATTACTCTTTTATTTTATTTTGAAACCTGTTCGGCTGCCCAATCGGTAATGGTTTCCAGATAGCCCTCCTGATAAAGCCATCCTTCATAAGGCCCATCTTCTAACCCCCATTTAAAGAGATAGTGACTGGCCTCTGGATATACTTGTATATCGATATCTCGCTTGTGTGTTTCCCTAAATTCCTCCAGAAAAGTAATCACCTCCCATGTGGGAATGTTTTTATCCTTCCCGGCCAATACATATAACATGGGCAGGTCTATCTTCTCTAAATATAGTAAAGGATCATAGGCAAAATTAAAGCCACGAGCCGCATATATCAGGGAATCGTATGCCTCCAGTTCCTTATCTCCAAACCATTTCCCTAATCGATCATCGCCATGTACTGTTTTTAGTTGAGCATTGATCTTATCTCGCTCCGGACCATTTCCCAATGTATGATTCTTTGATACAGCTATATAATACTGCCAAATTTGTCGTGTTAATGGAGTAATATCCTCCATTATTTCCGTTTCCGTAAAACCTTCGGTAAGGGCATCCATTTTTACCTCATGAATCACCGTTTGTTCAAAAGAAAATGGAGAACTAACCCTGTTTATAATAAATTTAAGACCTCCATCTAAATAGGCCAGTTCCGGGGTAAACCATCCTGATTCACTTACTCCCATAAGACCTATATTCTGTTGGTCTATGTCTTGTTGCTTTCTCAAAAACGAAATGGCAGCATACGCATCATTAACCAGATCTTTATAAGTAAAATAGTCATAGTTAAACCCATCATCTCCAGAGCCTCTTTTGGTGAATACCAACACGGCAAAGCCCTTTTCTATAAAAGCATTGGCATGGAACCTAAAAAAGGCCTTGTTATGATGTTGGTTGCTCCCTCCTGCCCCGTGAAGTAAAATTATGGCAGGATGAGGTCCCGGCGAATCGGGCTTTAATAACAGTCCAGTGAGCTCAATATTCGATGTAAAATAAATTTCCTGTTTAACACCCCGGAACTGAGCTTTATAGAAATAATAGCCCACTAATAGCACCAGTATCCCAAGGGGTATCCAAAACCATTTGGATGTGATTACTTTTTTCATTGATTGATTGATGAATATTATGCCGTACTTCCTCTTTTAAGGCTTTTAGTCAGTTTTATTTAGCTATTCTTTTGGGGCAGACGCCTCCATCGTCTGTAACATTTCTTTGGCATGGGTCCCAACAGAACCATCCGGATCCATGGCAATGACTTTAGTGTATAATTCCACGGCCCTGGTGGTATCCCCAGATTTCCAAAAGGCTTCCGCCAGGCTATCCCAGGCATTGGCCGATTCCGGGAACAGTTCCGTATTTATTTTAAAAATAAATAGCGCTTCTTCATACTGTTCCTCGCTCAGCATGCCATAGCCGGCCTTGTTGAATTCCCCTTCAAAGTCGAAAAACTTATAGCTGGGATCTGCCAGCATCCGCTTAGCTTCGGGTTGTATCTGATCTGCCTTACCACTGGTGAACAGTACCGTAAAATAGTACATGGGATCCGCAATAAAATCCGAATCCATAGACGCCAATGCGGCCTCCAGGGCAGGGTCCTGATTGGTGCGGTATTGTTCAAAGGTGAGTCCGGTTGCTATCTGTGGGTCCAGAGCAGGCCTGTTCTCCCACTGGGGCTTATCTTGCCACCAGGCAAAGGACAGATAGGCCTTTAGTTGGGTATTGGGGAGGGTAACCGGACTGTTGTCCCCATAAAAATTGATGTTTTCCGCCGTAGGCTCCCCTACAAAAATGGCATTGGTATAGGTATGTAATTCGTTGACCAGATTTTGGCAGGCAGAATAGGTGCGCCTCCCAATGATGACCATAAATTTCCCCGGCTGGTTGATCTTTTTATTGGCTATTACTCCCGTAACTACCGATTTGTTTTTATAATTGTTCCCCCCGCCGTTTAGTCGAACATCCAATACTAATTTCTCCACCTCATTGTTATCAATAAAATCAAAGACCTCTTTATAAAATTCCGGGATGGTCTGTAACGAATCGTCTTGAACCTGACTTTGACGCACATAGACCGTTTTCTGTTCCGGCAGGTATTCATAGTAATAGATCCTGTCCAGATTCTTCAGGTATAAGGGTGTTTTACTAAGATCGCGCGACTCCAACCAGTCACCACCCGGTACCACCATGCCGTATTGCCTTGGGGGGCGCTCAAATGGTGTAGCCTCCAGTCGCTGTTCAAATGTTTGCCCGTCTTTTTCCAGGGTAAAAACTATTGAATTGCTCATAGTTTTTAATACCCCCTGGGCATGCAAGAATTCGGGGAAATTAAGGTAATGGATTCCATAGGCTTTTACGAACTGCTCATTTTCTGCCGGGATCACAGGCCGCATTAATTTGAGCACTTCATTTATAGGTACACCTTCAATAGCTAACACTTTAGCTCCCAGGGCTTTTTTATACTCCTTTCGAATGCCTTGTATAAAAATACCATCATCAAAGTCATATAAGACTATAGGTAATTGATGCAAGGGTATAATATTCTCCCAATATCCTAAAATGGTGTGACCGTATTCAAAAGATGCCACCAATCTGCAATACCCAACCAATACTTCATGAGGTTGCATTTGGGGAATTTGCTCATAGAGCTTCTCTACCTCCGCATCAAAAGCTTCGGCAGTTGTCTTTTTAAAAAGGAAAGAAAAATCTTTATGGACCGTTTTCTGAAGAAAGCGGAGGTCTTCCCGGTATTGTTCTGTTGTAAAGGCGGTTTGTGCGCTGAGGGTAAAGAAAAAAATGAACAGGAATACAGAAGACAATGCATTCTTAATGCTGAGGCGGGTAATTGTCATGACAGTTAGGTTTTGTTATTCTCCTTATATAATAGGACTACAAACGGTACCGTTTGTTACACTTTTAACACGGAACTGCCCTACTTTCTCCTCACCTACTTTAAGAAATTTGCTGCGGACTTTGCTACTGTGGGTTATATAAGTTCTTTAATCCGTCAGCATCTTGGGATTCGGGTAATTGTCCGATTGGTCTTCTATGCGCTCATCGAGGCAAACAAAGTCTTTTTCAATTAAGAGATCTAAGGAGGTATCCGCATCAACAGATAAAGAGGTCTCGAAACCTACTGTTTCATTTACATCCCATCCCTTAATTTTCTTATCACTGATGCTGATAAGAATGGTATGATCTTTATAACTGGCCTCCATGAATGGTATCTTCTTACTTTGCAGAGCATATTTAAAAACCTGTTCTCCAAAATGTGTGATCTCTTCAACATATCCTTTTGTACATAAGGTCTCCACCTCTGTTTTGGTGAGTCGGAACCTGATGGTATCGCCTTTTATCCTGATCTTCATGGTTGAAATAGCTTTTGGAATTAAAGTTACAATTAATTCATTTTTTACTCGTGAGTTGGCCTTATTATTTATCCGAAATTATGGTCGCAGTAATTATTTGGATATATACTCTTGTAAAACTAGTATCTTGCGCACGCAATGAAAACATGGGTACCCGCGAGGATCATAGTATTATTCTTCTTTCTGGTTAAAAGTGGACCATCCTTACTTGCGCAAGATTATATAGACCTTGCCACTTTTTCTTATACCACTGCCCTTAACAGATCCTTTGAAGATACATCCGAAGACAGGGCCATTCAGGAATGGAATCTAAATCTTGATTTTCCCATAGTACTCGATCCAAAGAACGCATTGATAACCGGTATTACTGCAGGAAGCATAGGAGTGGGACTTTACCCATCTTCTATGCCCAGGACAACGCTATATGCCCTTAGTTTGAGACTGGGATGGAATACTACCTATTCTGAACAATGGAGCGGCACCTATCTGCTTATGCCTAAAGTTGCCTCCGATTTTAGTTCAGGTTTTTCCAGAGGAAAACAACTGGGAGCCATTGGTCTCTTGACCAATACCAAAACAAACCGTCTAAAATACACCTATGGCCTCTACCTTAATAAAGAGGAATTTGGACTATTGGTAGTTCCAATTTTTGGAATCTATTATCTAAGTGAAAACAAGCTTTTTGAGGCCAATGTTTTGTTACCTGTGAGGGTGGATCTGAATTATGGTCTAAGTGCCACTACCTCGGTTGGACTGCGGTTCGACGGCCTGGGTACCAGTTATGATATTCAAAATCCAGGGTTTAATGATCATTATGTAACCAGAGCGTCTAACGAATTGTATGTCTACGGGCAAGTAAAAATCACCTCTTCCCTCCTGTTACGAGCCAAAATTGGCCATGCCTTTTTTAGGAATTACAAAGTTTACAGTACAGATGACACCATAGACCTGTCTCTTGTTGGTATTTTCTTCGGAGGAGACAGAACTATTCTCAACAGGGATATTGGTGATGGATTTCAACTTAAAACAGAACTGGTTTATCGTTTCGATCTTTCGAAGAAGAAAAATTAGTGCGTATATTTATTGTAAATCACCTTTTATGAAAAATCTGATAAGAGCCATTGTAGCCGGAATTGGCGCCAAAAAAATTGGTGGTGGTCGTTGCGGGTGCATAGGTACTGTGGTAGTCTTTGTTATTCTGTATTGGCTCCTCGGATACGTCTTTAAGGTATTCTAGGGATTACTACTACAGAATCCGCTACTTTTGCCTGATGAAATTAAAAAGGCGGTCCCAGCTAGAATTTGTAGGTCTAATGGCGGCATTGATGTCTATTGCTGCGCTGGCATTGGACGCTTTACTGCCGGCTTTGGATATTATTGGAATTTCCGTAGGAACTACCAGTCTTTCACAAAATCAACTCCTTATTACTATCTTCTTTTTAGGTCTGGGTATCGGACCTTTGCTCTTTGGGCCTATTTCGGATAGTATTGGACGAAAACCCGTTGTTTATATGGGTTTTACCCTTTTTATAGCAGCAAGTATTCTTTGTGTCTATGCTCCAAATTTTGAATTGATGATCACGGGTCGTATTCTACAAGGTATTGCCCTTTCTGCCCCAAGGACTATTAGCGTAGCTATGATCCGTGACAGGTACAGTGGAGACCAAATGGCCCGGATCTTATCTTTTGTTGTTGTTGTATTTATCCTGGTGCCTATTGTGGCTCCTACCATGGGAAAATGGGTATTAGACGCATTTGGATGGGAGGCAATTTTTCATGTGCAGATATTATTTTCTTTATTGGTTGCTTTTTGGTTTTGGAAACGACAGCCGGAAACACTGGCCGTAGAAAACCGCACCTCTTTTAGGATGAATGTATTTGTAAAAGGATATAAGGAGCTGTTGAACTATAAACAAACCATGGTATTTACCTTTATTTGGGGGTTTATTACCGGCTCTTTTCTGGTGTACCTAAGTACGTCGCAACAAATATTTGAAGAGCAATATTTAATGAAGGAATCCTTCCCCTATATTTTTGCAACCCTGG
>CBDUON010000126.1:0-6520 GCA_965368835.1 uncultured Eudoraea sp.
GGAAATCCATCGGGTTCAAAAATGATAAAATCGGGAAGCCACTGATGATGAAATCTGGGTGCTTCCACTGATTGTTGCATACTCAGATTAAATTCATAAGCGTTGAGAATTGTTTGGGCAACTGCAGTTATGATGGTAGATCCGCCGGGGGTACCAACTACTAACCAAAGTGCGCCATCCTTTTCTACAATTGTAGGGGTCATACTGCTCAGCATTCGTTTTTCGGGAGCAATACTATTGGCTTCCGCTCCAATAAGGCCAAACATATTGGGTATCCCCGGCTTGGCACTAAAGTCGTCCATTTCATTATTCAGAAAGAAGCCAAGTTCATCACAATATAGTTTAGAACCAAAAGCTCCGTTTAAGGTGGTTGTTGCAGACACAGCATTTCCTTCGGCATCTACAATGGAGTAATGTGTAGTTTCTGCACTTTCAATGATCTCAACAGTTCCGTGTGAAACATCTTCAGACTTTGTGGCATGTTCAAAAGAAAAGGTCTCCATTCGTTTATTGAGATAGCGATCGTTTAGAAGAAAATCTAATGGGATATCTACAAAATCCGGATCTCCCAAATAGTAATTACGATCTGCATACGCACGCCTAAAAGCTTCCGTTAAGAGCTGAATAGCCTCAGGTGAATTATGATCAAAATCACCTATATCATGGGGTTCAATCATTTTAAAAATTTGATTAATAGTAACGCCCCCACTGCTCGGTGGACTCATACTAATAATGCGCAGATCCTTGTATTTAAAGATTACCGGTTGGCGCCAAACTGCTTCGTATTTGGCAAGATCTTCCTCTGTGACAAAACCGCCTTTTTCCTGAATAAAGGAGGCCAGCTTTTTGGCAGTGTCTCCTTTGTAAAACTCATCCCGGCCATTTTCCATGATCTTTCTGAGAGTCCTGGCCAGATTAGGGAAACGCAAGGTGTCGCCTGCTCTGCATGTGGTATAAAAAAGCGTTTCTTCCCCATTAACTTCCAAAATTTGATCCCGGTAACGGTCCCATCTTGCGGCCTGGTTTTCGGTCACAACTGCACCCTTTTCTGCAAATTCTATAACTGGTTTCAAAATCTCATTCATTGGCAAACTTCCCATCTTTGCATGTACCTCAAAAACACCTGCTATAGTGCCAGGAACTCCTACAGCGGTTGCCCCAACCGTACTCATTCCGGGAATAACATTCCCCAACGAATCCAGGTACATATCCTTAGAAGCGGATAAGGGTGCCTTCTCCCTGTAATCTATTGATCCTACATCGCCATTGGCTTTTCTGTAGACCATAAAGCCACCTCCGCCTAAATTTCCTGCGAACGGATAAGCAACTGCCAACGCAAGCTCTGTAGCTACCATAGCATCAAAGGCATTCCCGCCTTTTTCCAGGATTGCCACCCCTATTGCAGAAGCCTCTTCCCGTGCTGATACTATCATAGCCTTGTCTGTTATAAGTCCGGTGGGTGCAGCAGGAGCTCTTTTACATTGAACACTTGTAAAGACAAGTAATACCAGCAAGAAAAGTGCGGCAGGACGTAAGATTGTGATCTGATTAATTCTAGTTACCATAGGTGTAAGGAATTGGAGGTTACAAATCTTTGTATTTCTGATGCGAAAAGATAACTAAATCTTTAAAAAAACTTTGGAATTCTGATTCGAAAAGCTCATAATGCTCCTGAAGGTCGAGGACAGCCTTGTCCATATTACTGCGTTTGCCCGTTCGTCTGTAAAGGCCTTTTAACACCCTGTCTATGCCTTCAATATGGGCGTAATTCAATAACCAATTGTCCTCAATCATATAAGGCATTAGTTTTTTGGTAGGTTCCGGGAGTATCTCGTAGTTTTTTGATAATAAGGTATAAAATCTTTCTACAAATATTTCCAGGGGTTCTTCGGAATACTTCAACCAGTTTTTTGCCAGAAAATGATCGTAATAAACGTCTATTACCACCCTGCTAAAATGTCCCTGGCTGGCATGAAGGCGTTTACTACTCTGTTTGTGCATAGGATGTGCATCCGTATAGGTGTCAATTTCTCTGTGCAATAAAATTCCTTTTTGAATGGCCTCAGGAAAATGGGTATATCGATTTCCGCGGATACTATCGGCTATAAAATTCCCGATGCTGATCTCGTCATCATCAAATGAAAGATAAATATGTGCTAAAAAATTCATCGACCGAATTTACAAAGAAGGGCCTCACCATAAGACTCTATACATGTATATTTGCAAAAACTTTTACCAACATTATGACATTAATAAAATCTATATCTGGCATTCGGGGCACCATCGGCGGATCCCCCAATGAAAATTTAACTCCTGTAGATACTGTTAAATACGCAGCGGCTTACGGCACTTTTTTAATGAATCAGTATCCTAAAAAGCAACTTAAGGTGGTCATTGGCAGAGATGCGCGTATATCGGGAGATATGATTCAGACCCTGGTGGTTTCAACACTCGTTGGACTCGGGATAGACGTTGTAGATCTTGGGCTGTCCACGACTCCTACGGTTGAAATTGCAGTGCCTATGGAAAATGCGGATGGTGGGATCATCTTAACGGCCAGCCACAATCCAAAACAATGGAATGCATTAAAATTACTCAACAATAAGGGAGAGTTCTTAAATGCCGCAGAAGGGGCGCTTATTCTTACATTGGCAGACAAAGAGGATTTTATTTTTGCAGAGGTCGATGATCTGGGAAGTATTCTCAAAAATGATTCTTATATAGATATTCATATCGATGAAGTTCTCGATCTTCCTTTGGTAGATGCAGAGACCATAAAAAAAGGAAAGTTTAAGGTGGTAGTAGATGGTGTAAATTCTTCAGGCGGAATTGCCATTCCCAAATTACTTGAAGAACTTGGGGTAGAGGTCATAAAATTATACTGTGATCCCACAGGGCATTTCCCTCATAACCCGGAGCCTTTAAAAGAACATCTACAGGACATCTGTAAGTTGGTGGTTCAAGAGAAAGCCGATTTTGGGATAGTGGTGGATCCGGATGTAGACAGGCTGGCATTTATAAGTGAAGATGGGGAAATGTTTGGGGAAGAATATACCCTGGTGGCCTGTGCAGATTATGTATTGGGCAAAACCCCTGGAAATACAGTATCTAATCTTTCATCTACTCGTGCATTGAGGGATGTTACAGAGAAACACGGTGGAAAATATACGGCAGCAGCCGTTGGAGAAGTAAATGTGGTGGAGTTAATGAAGTCGAGTAAAGCAATCATTGGGGGTGAAGGGAACGGAGGAATTATCTATCCTGAAAGTCATTACGGAAGAGATGCGCTGGTAGGAACCGCCTTATTTCTGATGTTAATGGCCGAAAGAGGAGGGAAGGTAAGCGAGTTACGTGCCAGTTACCCTTCCTATTTTATGAGTAAGAAAAAAATTGAACTCACTCCAAGTATAAATGTAGATAAGATCCTGGAAATGATGGCTGCGGCGTATGCACATGAGAATCCCAGTACTATTGATGGAGTTAAAATAGATTTTACAGATACCTGGGTACATTTAAGAAAATCGAATACGGAGCCAATAATCAGAGTATATACTGAAGCTCCGAGTCAGAATGAAGCCAATGCCTTGGCCGATAAGATAATTTCAGAAATTCAGGAGATCACAAAAAAGGGGTAATTAATTTACAGGAGCTTTGTCTCTGTGTTTCCATCGCCTGTGGGTCCATAAATAGTGCTCCGGCCGCTCTTTTATCTGTTGTTCAGTTAGCCTGAGAAACTGCTCAGTAATCTCATGTTCTTTAGTGCTCTTTCCATTCATGGTGATTGGAATAAATTCGGCTTTGTAATACCCCCGTTTTACCTTGGATACTTTTAGAAAGACCACTGCCAGGTCTAGTTTCCTTGCAAGCACTTCTGCCCCGTTAAAAACAGGCACCTTAATCCCCATAAAGGAGCTCC
This sequence comes from uncultured Eudoraea sp., assembly GCA_965368835.1. Classification (GTDB taxonomy): domain Bacteria; phylum Bacteroidota; class Bacteroidia; order Flavobacteriales; family Flavobacteriaceae; genus Muriicola. The sequence continues at coordinate 3,917 of CBDUON010000126.1, forward strand.
AGTACTGAGCTCTGCTCGCCATAGGCGACTGATCACTTACCATTCCATAGATACCTGTGATGCCTTGTTGTTGATTGCGGATCACAGTTTTTACGGTCTCCTTTTGTTCTATAGGGGTTGTATTCCATTTTGAACGAAATTTTTTGATCAACCGATCAAAATAGACATTGCCAATTTTTTGATATACAGCAAATCCTTTGGATTTAATATAATTGTTCACGCTTGTATTCCATTCCCAATTGGCATAATGTGAACAAAGTACCAATACACTTTTGTCCTTTTCAATTTCCTGAACTACTTCAATGTTTTGAATATCATATCTCTTTATAACATCCTCTTTAGACAGATGCATGGTTTTTACCATTTCGAGTAATAGGTCACATAGATGTCTGTAGAAATCTTTCTGGATTTGGTTCAATTCTTTCTCGGATTTCCCGGGCATTGTTAATTTCAGATTATCGCGGACCACATTTTTTCTATAGCCTATGACATAGTATAGTATAAAGAACATAACATCTGAAAAACCATAAAAAAGTCGATATGGAAGAATGGAAATCAGCCAAAGAAAAGGGTAGGCCAAGATATAGGTAAGTAATTGCATTCAATTAGAAATATGAGCAAATATAGCTATATTTGGCCCCAAACATACGGGTAAAATTGATGAATTTACACTGGGCTACTTTGGCCATAATAGCAGCCAATGTGCTGGTTTCACTCAAAGGATTTAATGATCAGGGATTCTTTGAACGATATAAATTTGGTATTGGTGCAATCCAGGCCGGACAGAAAGACAGGATGCTTACTTCAGGCTTTCTGCACGTAGACATATCCCATCTTTTTCTGAATATGTTTACGCTCTATTTCTTTGCAGATGTGGTTATCCGATGGTTTGGTCCAACTCAATTTATACTTATATACTTTGTCAGCTTATTAGCCGGGAGTCTTTTAGCCTTGTTCTTTCATAAAAAAGAACCGTTCTACAGTGCTGTAGGGGCCAGTGGGGCAGTAACAGGTATTTTGTATTCTGCAATTCTCCTGCAACCTAATATGCAACTGGGGATCATGTTTATCCCAATACCCTTGCCGGCCTATGTCTTGGGAATATTATATATGCTTTATTCCATCTATGGAATGAAGAAAAGACTGGGAAATATAGGGCATACTGCCCATTTTGGCGGAGCTATTGGGGGTTATATGATCACACTTTTATTTAAACCGGAATTAATTCTCACAGATACGCTCATGGTGCTCCTGTTAGCACTCCCTATTATCATCCTTTTTGTGATGGAAAAATTGGGAAAACTATAGAGGTAATTGTAATAATATTACTGTTAAAATGCCCACTACATCGAAGATTTCGGTATAACGACCACAATATTACTTACCACATATACGAATTAGCGATCTTTGTCGTTAGAGTAGTGCCCAAGCTACATAATTAAAATACCTACTTATGAAAAAAGGAATATTTCCAATATTTCTAATGGCTTTAGCTCTTGTCACCTCTTGTAGTGATGAGACAACTATCTTCATTGACGAACAAAAATCAAGTATTTTCGAGGAAAACGACGCGATTAAATTAGCGGGCAGTGTTAATTTTGATAACGCTGGTGTGCTAGATATTACCATTGACGAAAATTATTCCGGAAAACGTACTTCAAAAGCTGTTGACGAGCCAGCCGGTAATTATCCGCTAACATTGATCACTCAGGTTAATCCACCAACGTATGGTCCAATTACGGGCCTCACAGCAGCTCATGTGTATGTTGAGGATGATTTTGCCTATGTTGCTTATAACACAGCAGGAGAAGATTATTCCGGAGCCATTGATATAATCAATGTATCCGATCCTAACAATCCGGCAGTTACCTCCAGGGTGGTGTATTCTAATGCGGATATTAATTCGCTACAATATTCAAAAGGATTTTTATATGCAGTAGGAGGCATGGACGCCACTTCGAGTTTTACAGCCTTATCAAATTCATTTATCACCAAGATCCCTGTTTTTAGTGGGATAATGGATACAGATGCAGGTGTTATTTATGGGTTTCAGGCAGGTGATAATGCCACTGACATTGTCATAGATGGCAATGAGGCTTATGTAACCAGTGGGAAAGATGGAACTATCACAATATATGACACTAAGGACCTCGATATAAAAAAGGAGGAAGCGTTCTCAGATCTTCGATCATTGGCTTTTGATAATAACAAAATAGCCTTACTCGATGCAACAATGGGAATTCGGGTCTTAGATGACAATCTTAAATTAAAGAAGGAAATAGCGATAGACACAGATTTTGGATTATATACCAAACGCTCTATCGATTTTATTGGCGATAAGATCATTGTAGCCGAAGGTTCTAAAGGAGCCGGAGTCTATTCGTATGATACCGGAGCCTTATTGCAGTACATCCCTGTTATCATTGATCCTAACGTAGCACCTACAGGAGACATCGTAAACAATGCGGTTGCCATTAATGAAGATATGGTCTTAATGGCCAATGGGGGAGCCGGACTTTCCATTTCAGATGATGAAGGAAATACGACAGAGCCATATGGTGTAATACAATTAAACGGATCAATAAATTATGTACAAACAGTTGG
>CBDUON010000127.1:0-6511 GCA_965368835.1 uncultured Eudoraea sp.
CATTCTCCGTTTCAGAAGAAGGAATGGTAATATCTATAACCACAGTATTCCTGATCAGATCGATCTTGGCGCTGTCTATGGCGTCCATAAAGCAATCGATAATGGTTTGGGAAGAGTTAGAAACAGGGAACATCCTTCCGTCCTCTTCGATCTTTAATTCAACACCACGTTTTTGAAAAAATTCTACAGTATGTTCTGTGTGGTAAGTGTTAAACGGACCAAGTAATTCTTTTTCACCTCTGGGATAATGCTGTGCCAGAATCCTGGGGTTGAACTGGGCATGGGTTACATTGCAACGACCACCACCAGACACCTTAACCTTCCCAAGTACCTGCTTTCCCTGTTCTAAAATAGCTATCTTCAGATCTGGCCTAAATTCGGCCAAATTAATGGCCCCATAGAAACCGGCAGCTCCTCCTCCAATAACAATAACATCATACATTAGTTGGCCCTCTCGGGAAAATTGGTAAAGATTCCGTCTACTTTGAAAGATCTCATTGCTTCAATATCCTCTGGCTCATTTACTGTCCAGGTATACACTTTAAAGCCTTCATCATGTAATGCTTTTACTTTTTCAGCATTTAAGGTCTTGTAAAATGGATTGATCGCCACAGCCCCTAATTTCTTGGCAGTTGGGATCGCCTTAATAGGGTCTTCTTCTGTAAGAACGGCTATAGCAATCTCCGGATTATAAGATCGCATACTTTCCAATTCCTCCCAATTAAAGCTGGAGATCACAAAATCTTCTAACTTCCACCCCTTCTCTCTGATATAATAATCTATAATAAAGTTTACCCTGTCTGAGGTATCAGCACCTTTGAGTTCAATATTCAGAGGTACTTTATGATCTATCAGTTTAAGTACATCCTGGAGCATTGGGATCTTGTGATTCCCTTCCAGGATTACTTTTCGCAATTCGAAGATATTGTATTCTTCAATAAGCCCTCCTGCATTACTTAGCCGTTCCAGACGTTCATCGTGGAAGACAACGATCTCTCCACTTTTTATTTTAAAAACATCGATCTCTATCATATCTACTCCCAGATCCATTGCCTTCTGAATGGAAGCAAGCGTATTTTCGGTCTCATGGCCCATGGCACCTCTATGACCTATGACCAGCATATCACGATTCATACCTGAACAACTTGTAATTAGTACAATCAATAAGACAATTCCATAATTCTTCATGATCCATAGTGTTTTTCTATAGTCCAAAAATACAACAAGCAATGAAAAATAGCTCACACTTTTATCATATAGGTTTTTACCAATTATTTAATAGTTTTATTGTTAATTTCATATTTATTATCATAATATTTTTCATATATGATATTTATTATTTAATAACTTTGGTAGTACAGCAACCAATTAAAATGTAAAACTATGTTTTCCAAACAACATCTTTTAGCAACTGTAGTAGCTACAGTTACTATGTTTATTTTGGGCTACCTGATTTGGGGCGTAGCAACCGTTGACTATTTTGAGGGGCATACTGTCAATAATGTCATGAAGGACCCTCCACTTTTTCCATGGATCATTATTGCTAATTTGATCGCCGCTTTTTCTCTTTGCGTCATTTATGGAAAGTGGGCCCGAGGGTATCACAGCATGGGCGGTGGATTTCAATTTGGGATCTGGGTTGGCATCTTTATAGGATTAGGCACTGGCCTGGTCTGGTATGCAACAACAGAAATGATGGATCTTCAAGGTCATTTGGTATCAGCTGTATTAGACATTGTCTATTACGGAATTGTTGGCGCGGTTATAGGCCTCATGTTTAAGGCTACCCAACCTAAAGGTGAGAACGCTTAAATATTAATAAGGGTAGGCGACTTTTTTAAAACCCGACACTTACCCTTATTTCTTTAGTTTAAAAATAAAGGATTGAAGTGGGGCCAGCGCCACATCGAAAAGGCCCTGCCCTCCTTCTATCCCAAGGGTAACTTTTGCATCATTATATAGAAGATCTGTCATTTCATAGGATACGCCTTCCTGTAAGTCCCAGGCTTTAACCACTGATGGCGGAATTTTCATTTGTAACTGATACGACTTTTCTGTGTCGAAATTTGATAGCACCAGGAGTCGCTCTTTATCTTGCCATCTAACAAATGATAACACCCTGTAGTCGTATCCCTCTGTATGATCTTTATTGTAGTAATGAATATCTTCATAAGCCCCCATCAGGGCATCATTGCTAATGGTAATATTTAGAAGGCGCTTGTAAAAATCGCGTAGTTCTTTTTCCTCATCAGTTAATTGCCCTCCGTCATATTTCTTATTATTGACCCAACGTTGATGATGAGGTACTCCTATATAATCAAATATGGATGTTCTGGAAGGGGATCCAAAACCGGCGTTTTCAGCTCCGGGCTCTCCTACTTCCTGTCCGAAATATACCATAGTGGGAGAGGTGCTTAAGGTGGCAGATACCACCATAGCGGGTTTACCTATTTGCGGGTTACCCACAAATTCGGGACTGGCAATTCGTTGTTCATCATGATTTTCCAGAAAATGCAGCATATGATGTTCAATATCCATCATTCCTTTTTGAACTATTGGGATATGGTCTGTCCACCCATGACCTTGCATTATGTGTTTTAAACTATCATAAAGTTCTACCTTATCATATAGGTAGTCCATTTTTCCCTTAAAAATATAGTCCCTGTATAAGGAAGGATTATACACCTCAGCCAAAATCATCGCCTTGTTATTATTCTCTTTAATGTGAGAATTTAGGTAGCTCCAGAATTCCACAGGAACCATCTCTGCCATATCAAACCGGAAACCATCCACTCCCATGTCTAACCAATACATGGCAATATCCTTAAATTTTATCCACGAATCCGGTACGGCTTTATCCGACCAAAAATCGAGATGCTCCTTATGTGTTCTGGAACTATATTCATCGGGTAATTTCTCAAAATCAACATTCCCATCGGGTCTAACACCATAATTTATCTTTACAGTTTCATACCAGTCATTCATATCTGGTTGCGCTTTTCTTGATCCGTTCCCGGTCCATTTTGCAGGATCTTCAGAAAAGTAATGATCTACCAAAGGATGAGGACCCCCCCCTAATGGCTGATACCCGTTGGTCCACTCGGGAACTTGAAATGCTGTTCCTGGGATATAATAAAAATTATTGTCCTTTTTATACTCTAATGTAGTCTCATCCGCAGCACCAAAAGGTTCTTTCCCGGGAGGCGTTGAGGCTCCTTCATAATGTCTCGCCACATGATTTGGCACTATGTCTATAATCAATTGCAAGCCCGCCTCATGGGTCCTGTTAATTAGCTCTTTAAATTCTTCCAGGCGTCTTGCCGGGTCTGTTGCAAGATCCGGATTTACATTGTAGTAGTCCTTTACTGCATATGGCGAACCGGCCCTTCCTTTAATGACATCAGGATCGTCGTTTGTAATTCCATAGGCCGTATAGTCAGTGACCAGGGCATGGTGAGGTACGCCGGTATACCAAATATGGGTTACGCCTAACTCTTTTATTTCCTTTAATGCCTTGGGTGTAAAATCACTGAATTTTCCTACTCCGTTTTCCTGAAGGGTCCCCCATGGTTTATTGGTGGAATTAGTGTTTCCAAAAAGTCTGGTAAAAACCTGATATATTACTTTCTTTCTTTCCTTTTTCATAACTGTTTCTTCCTTTGGATCCTTTGAAAATTCCTTGTCGTATTTACAGGCAATGACTGCCGTCACAAGAATTATAGCAAACAGATACCGTCTTATCATATCCTTTTAATTTGAGAGTAGTAGCACTCCCTTATTCTTTAGCTGGAGTTCCTTGTTTATGACTACTTCTTCACCTGAAATTATATCACGAAAACCAGAACCAAGAATATCCATTTCTCGGAAACGGTCCATGTAGAGGGAAACGGGCTGCTCATTTTTATTCAAGATCAACACTACCTTCTTTTTTCCTTTGTACCGAATCAGCACATAGATCCCATTTTCGGGTGCAAAATGTTTGGTGGCTCCCTCGTGAATTGTCGGTTCGCTCTTTCGAAAAAGTAATAATTTTTTTAGAAATTCCTGCATCTTCCTTGCCCTGGTACTCAAACCTTCTCCCGTAAAGGCGTTGATCTTATCCCCTGCCCAGCCCCCGGGAAAATCTGTCCTGATGAGTCCGTGGTCTCCCGGTTTTTTACTGTTATCCATTAGGATCTCGGTCCCATAATACACTTGTGGAATACGCGGGGCCATAAGGATAAAGGCCAGCGCCATTCTTGTTAGGGTTTCATCATTACTCAGTTGGGTATACAAACGGTCCATATCGTGATTATCCCCAAAAAGCATCATGTCTTTAGGAGATGCATAATGGAAATCATTTGCCAATCCCTCGTATAATTTTATAAAGCCACTATTCCAATCTTCTTCCTCATTTAATGCATCTAACAAGGTTTGTTGCATAGGGAAATCCATGGTACAGCGAAGGTGAGATTTGTACCCATCCCTGTTGTTGGCTCCTTGCTGCCAATACCCTACCACCAAAGGATTAAGGCTCCATTCTTCTCCTACCATAGAGAAATTTGGATACTCTGTCATGATCCTTTTTGCCCACTGAGCCATAAAATACTTGTCCGGATAAGGGTAGGTATCCTGACGGATTCCCCCTAAGGAGAGTGTTTCTATCCACCAGAGGCTGTTCTGGATTATATATTGGGCCAGAAAGGGGTTCTCCTGGTTCAGGTCTGGCATTGAAGGAACAAACCAACCATTGTCCATAAGTTCTCGGTCCGAAATGGAAGCATAGATATCCTGGTTTACGGTTCGCCTGTGATTTGTAACTGTTATTTCCTTTCCTTCTTCAAAGGGCTGCTGATAATTTATCCAATTTGAAAAAGGAAGGTCCTGCATCCACCAATGTGCAAGGCCACAGTGGTTATTAACCTGATCCATGATCAACTTAATACCTCTTTTTTGTGCTTTTTCAGATAATTCTATGTATTCCTCCAGGGTACCAAACCTTGGATCCACCTTGTAAAAATCCGTGATCGCATATCCATGATAAGATTCCCTGGCCATATCATTTATTAAAAGCGGACTGGGCCATAAGGCCGTAAATCCCATTTCCTCAATATAGTCCAGGTGATTGATCATCCCCCGGATATCACCTCCATGTCTTGCGTAATCATCTTTTCTATTGATGGTCTTTTCTTGTAATGCCAGGTCAACATCATTGGTGGTATCTCCATTTGAAAACCGATCTGGTGTAATTAAATAGATCACATCTTTACTGGAAAATCCGATATATTCTTCGGAACCCTTAGGTCTTTTTTTCAAAGTATAAGAAACTGAGAAAGAAACTCCATTTACTTTCTCTAGTTGAATTTCTATATTTCCGGGAGGTGTATCTGCAGGGATCTCAAGATCTAAAAAGAGATAATTAGGGCTATCTGCCTTGTGAACTTTTAAAAGACGCACCTTTTTATTTTGAATGCTAACTTCAAAATTGCTGATATCAGGACCCTTTAACATAAGCTGTAGCCGCGTGTCTTCAAAACCTATCCACCAGTGAGGAGGTTCCAAGCGTTCAATCTGAGCTTGAGCTATAGCTGTGGTCATATAAAAGATAAGTGTAATTAGAACATACATGAGTTTTGGGCATCTAGATGTCCTTCCAAAAGCCCTTTGCATGTTATTACTCATGTTACTTCACATTATTTTTTGGAAGTTGGTTGTATAACAAGTCGTTCTCCATTTAATCTGATCGACATTTCATGTTCTCCTTCCAATTCGAAGTGGCAACCTTTTTTATCAACCACCATCTTTAGAATTCTATTTCTGAAATTGACCTTAAATGAATAAGACTTCCATTCTTTTGGGATTCGGGGTGTAAAAGACAATTTATCATTTCGGATCCGCATGCCTCCAAAGCCCTCCACAATGCTCATCCATGTTCCTGCCATGGATGTTATATGTAAGCCTTCTTCTACTTCTTTGTTATAGTCATCCAGATCCAGGCGTGAAGTCCGCAGATAAAACTGATATGCCTGGTCCATCCTGTCTAACTTCGCAGCCTGTATGCTGTGAACACAGGGAGATAGTGAGGACTCATGGACGGTAAATGGCTCATAAAAATCGAAATGCTTTTCAAGATCTTCCAAGGAAAATTGATCTTCAAAAAGATAAAATCCCTGTAGCACATCTGCCTGTTTTATATAAGGAGATCTCAGAATTCTATCCCAACTCCATTTCTGATTGATTGGTCTGTGAGATTTAGATAAATCTGCCACTGTTACCAATTCCTTATCCAGGAATCCGTCTTGCTGCAAATAGATCCCAAGCTCCTCTGAGAAAGGGAAGTACATAGCATCTGCTACCTTTTTCCATTCTTCTGTTTCTGCCGGTTTTAATTTGGTATACCCTGTGATACGGTCATAGTCTTCCTTGTACCCGGTTTTTACTTTTTGTAGTTGTTCTAATGTATATTGAATACACCATCGTGCAATATAATTGGTATACCAGTTATTATTAACATTATTCTCGTACTCATTGG
>CBDUON010000128.1:0-6442 GCA_965368835.1 uncultured Eudoraea sp.
GCAAATTTTAATATATAGAAGAACCGTTTTTGGGGAAACCCGGAAACGGTTTTTTATTTTGATCCAGGGTAAATCTAAAATTCATTTTAACTAAGCGTAACATATAGAAAGGCAGCATAGCCCCCCAGCAATATAATCCCGTCTCGCCATCCCAGCCTAAGCCCTTTTGGCAAAAACACCAAAGGCAGGACAAGAAAAGCAAATCCCAGCATCCAAAAAATATCACTGGTCAGCAGGCCCTGATCTATTACTGGTATTGGTGTTACAAGTGCCGTAATCCCCAATACTGCCAGTAAATTAAATATATTGGACCCTATTAAATTTCCTAAACTAATAGCTTTTTCCTTTTTCAAAATGGCTATGACCGAGGCGGCTAATTCCGGGATACTGGTACCTACAGAAACTATGGTGATGCCAATGATCCGTTCACTTACCTGGTAAAATGTGGCCAGCCCTATGGCTCCTGTGATCAGGAATTCGGATCCGGCCCATAGGCCAACTCCTCCCAGTCCCAGAAACAAAACGGCCTTGTACAACGGGAGTGGTTTAGAATCATCGTGTTCGTCTTCAACAACTGCAGGTTTCTGGAATCGCAACAGAAAGACAAGAAACAGAAAGAGTGCCACTAACAAGACCGCTCCCTCGTATGCTACCAGAACTCCATCGAAGTATATAAAAAAGAAGAATAATAAGGATGCAGCCATCATTACAGGCCAATCAGTAATGTAAAAGGCCTTCCGCACATCTATGGGTGCCAAAAGCAGAATGACCCCCAGCACCAGGCCGAGGTTTGCAATATTGGATCCTACCACATTACTCAGCGCCAGATCGGGAAAACCGTCTAATGCCGCATTCACACTTACGATCAATTCCGGTGCAGAGGTAGCAAATGAAACAATAGTCATCCCAATGATGAACCTGGGTATATTGAGGCGTAGTGAAAGTGACACAGCCGATTTTAATAGCCAATTGCCTCCCAGGATTAAAAGGAGTAAACCAAGAATGATGAAAAGTACATCCAAAAGGAAAGTAGTTTGGTTAAAAATACTATGCTCAATTCAATTTGTAGGTAAAAAGTACAAAAAAATCAAACAAACTATTTTTCTAGTTTTTTAACTATTTATTTAGTTTTTCAACTATTTTTTTAGTTTACATTTGACATATCACAAATATTAATAGCATTTTCATTCCTTAAAAATATAAAAAGATGAAGAAGTTACTTTATTACAGTTTACTGTTGATCCTTCCCTTAATGTCTTGCAGCGACAAAAAAGAACAAACAGCAGCTGCCGACATACAAGACCCAGAGTTAAAAGTCTTTGTGACAAAAATTGAACCTATAGTACAATCCTATCTGGATTTAGAAATCTTTTCCGGAGTAGTATTGGTCGCAAAAGAAGGCAGGCCTTTATTTCATAAGGCATACGGCTTAATGAACCGTTCCGCTAATCAGAAAGTCACCAAAAACACACTTTTTGATATAGGTTCTATGAATAAAACATTTACTTCTGTAGTGGTCAAACAACTCGCCCAGGAAGGAAAACTATCACTCTCCGATCGTCTTATAGATTACATCCCCGGATTTACAGATCCACAAGCCAAAAATATCACTATATCCCATTTATTAGAACACCAATCGGGTTTTGGCGACTATCACGAAGAGGAGTATTTTGAACTTCCGCTTGCTGAACGAAAACTTGCATCTATTATTGAAAGGGCGAAAACTACCTCATTAGACTTTCCTCCCGGCACAGAACAGTCATATTCTAATCTAGGATATGTAATTCTTGGGGGAATAATAGAAGTGGCCAGTGGCACTTCTTATTTTGACAATGTGCAAAAACGAATCGTAGATAAATTAGAACTAAAGGAAACATATTTAAATAATTTTGAGGGGCTGAAAGATCGCATTGCCATTGGCTATCTCTATACACCACTTGGAAATTTGGAAGAATCCATTCCCCTGCAGGATATTCCAAATCCAGATGGCGGCTTTCTGTCGACCTCAGAAGATATCATGAAATTTTACAGATCCTATTACTACGGAACTTCCTTACTTTCAGAAAAGACAAAAAAGGATGATCCTTTTTTTCAGTCCATCCAGGAAATTCCGGATGGAGCTGTTGAGGGGGCAGCCGGTGGCTACGAGGGGTTCAATTCTGCTTTGTTACAAGTTATCAGTGACGACTTAACTATAATAGTACTTGCCAATATGGATGAACCGGTTGCGGAACGTATTGCCACAGACATACTGAATGCATACCGAGGAAAGCAAGTTGAGAAACCACAACTGCCTGCCGTACAAAATGTACGTATTCATTATGAAAAAAACGATATTGACTATATCAAAGAAAATTTCACAGAGCTAACGGTTAATTTTCATCCAACAGATCCCAAAGATTTAATTCTGAATACTTTGGGTTACGCGTATCTTTATGGAGCAGAGGATCCCGATAAGGCTGTAGAAATTTTCAGGTTAAATACTGAGCTTTTCCCGGAGATAGCGAATTGCTGGGATAGTTATGGGGAAGCTCTCCGGCAAAAGGGAGACAATGCAGCGGCTAGAAAGGCTTATAGCAAGGCATTGGAAATACAACCAGAACTGGAATCGGCCAGAACAGCCCTAAATGAGTTAAAAAAATAATGAAAATGATTCAAAAACTAACGAATAAGGAGGAAGAGATCATGAAGATCCTTTGGAAACTAGAAAAGGCCTTTGTAAAGGAGATCCTTGCCGAGATGAAGGAAGACAAGCCTCATTACAATACGCTTTCTACTATTGTTCGAAATCTGGAAGACAAGAAATACGTTGGCCACGAGGCTTTTGGCAACACCCATCGGTATTACCCATTAATACCTAAAGAGGCTTACAGAAAGCAGTTTGTAAATGCTACCATAGCCGATTTTTATGACAATTCATATAAAAGTCTGGTGTCTTTGTTTGCAAAAGAAGAGAAGATCTCGGTAGCGGAATTAAAGGAAATCATAGAACTCATCGAAAATAAAAAGTGATGGAAGCAATATTTGAATACATATTAAAATCGTCCGGGATCCTGGGAATATTCTATATCGTCTATCTATTATTCCTGCAAAAGGAAACGCTGTTTAAAGAAAACAGGCGTTTTTTACTCTTCGGCATTTTTTGCGCCCTGCTGTGTCCGTTTCTCACTATCCCGGTATATATAGAAATGGTTCCAACCTCATTTACCCAGATTGTCTCTACCTCAGAATCTCAGGCCGGTAGCTTGCAAGAACGGGGTTTAGATCTATGGATGATAGGCAGTGTACTTTATCTGGCGGGAATGCTCTTTTTAATAGGCAGGCTTGCCATACAAGTGTTCTCCTTACGCTCTGTACTCTCAGATACGGGCAAGAAAACGCAACGCGGAGGACTTGTATACATTGAAACTGCCAGGAATATAGCTCCTTTCTCATTTTTCCATTATATTGTTTACAATCCATCCTTATATACTGATGCAGAGTTAGAAGCCATTTTGGCTCATGAAAGGGCTCATTGTTTACAAAAGCATTCGCTGGATATCCTTATCAGTCATCTTATAACGGTGGTACTGTGGATCAATCCTCTTAGTTTTTTATACAGGAATACCATTCGGCAAAATCTGGAGTTTCTGGCCGATGCCAGCGCCACTACCACCCTACCCTCTAAAAAGAACTATCAATACGCCTTATTAAAAGTTTCCGGGCATGCATTGCCCATACCAATTGTCAATCAATTTTATAATTCATTAATCAAAAAACGAATCGTTATGCTACAAAAATCACAATCAAAAAAAGCGAATATGTTAAAGTCGGCCCTGGTGCTTCCTGCCCTTGCCCTCTTCCTCTTTAGTTTTAATACCAAGGAGGTCTATGTGCCTTCAACGGCAACAACCGACCTTAATTGGTTTGCCTTGGATAATGATGAAAAGATAGAGGTAAAGATCACCAAGGACACATCCGATGCTGAATTGGAAAAGATAAAGCAGGATATGGCCAAAGAGGGGGTAGATTTCTCCTATACAGTAGTACGCAACAGCAATAAAGAGATCATTGACCTGGCAGTAGATATGAATGCTACTCCAGAAAAAGGGAAGCAATTTAAAGGCTCCTCTAGTTTTGACAATGACGGTGAACCCATTGAACCGGTTACCATTGTCTTTGACTCTGAAGGCAATATGATGTTTATGGGCAATGATGGTGATAAGGAATCCTCCTTAAATACCATGAAGAATAAAATGGTATGGATGATAGAAGATGACGGCGAAATGGATGAGGAAATGATTCAAAAATTATCCAAGCAAGGTGTCGAGGTTATAACCATCACCGAAGATGAGGAAGAAATGACGGATGAAGATGGGAATGTCACCAAGAAGATACTAGTCAAAAAAGGAGGTGAGGGTGACCAAGGAAAGCACATTATTGTAAAAAAGATAAAAGGCGATGGCGAGGATGATGATGATGATGAGATTAAGGTCATTAGAAAGCGAATAATACTTGGGGATGACGGGGAAGAAATGGAGATCCACGAAGGAGGAAAGCATGAAAAGCATATAAAAATTATTAGCTCTGATGGCGAGAAAGGCGGGAAAGGGAAGAATGTCTTTATCATTAAAGACTCAGATGATGAGGAGGATATTGAGATCATTGAAGGTGATGGGGAGGCTTTTTTCTTTATGGATACTGAAAAAGGGAAAAAACCACTTTATATCATAGATGGGAAAGAGGCAAGCGAAAAGAAGATGAAAGCAATATCACCCAAGGACATCGTAAGTGTTAATGTCTGGAAAGGAGACAAGGCCATTGAAAAGTACGGGAAAAAAGCCAAAGACGGGGTGGTAGAAATTACCACTAAAAAGAATTGAATTTGCGGGGTAGCTAAGAAAACAACCAACAACCACTTAAGAGAAACCGATCACCTGCCTGATCGGTTTTTTTGTTTAAAAAGATGAAAACCTAGAAAAAGGGTATTTTTTAAGCATTTAAGGTCTACAAATTATAAAAAGTGTCCAAAAACGCCCTACAATTATTACAATATGAAATAACTATAGAAAATTACTATTACTATTTAAAACATATTTGTAGACAACATGTTATAATATGAAGTTTTATTTATTTTTTTACTTACATAAGTGTATGTAATTTTATTAATAATGAGTGATTTCCTTGGAGCGATTAGGGTGCTTTTCTATCTTCCTCAAATATTATTAAAACCAAGACAACAATCTTTTAAAATAATAAAAACTATGATCGCACTAGCCAAATTAATACTGCAGGTATTTATCCTCCTAATTAGTATTCTCTTATGAAGATCGCATTAAAAAGGTTTTAAAGAACATCTTAAGAATACCTATTTTTGGAACATGGGAAAGATGATATTTAAGATACTTGCCAAAATCAACAAATTAGTACTTCCGTCGTTTTCTAAGAGACGATTAGATCTTTCCAGAGCCAGTAGTGTTCAAATGGCTCTTATAGGCTGGAGGTACTATATTACCACCAGGGCATTAGACTAGAACCGCATTAAGGATTTTACCTCATAACCAACCAATTTTGAAGCACCTTGGAGCGCTGTTATTTCCAGAAGGAAGTTACACTGAATCACCACCCCCCCAAGGGCTTCAACAAGCTTGCAGGTTGCCTTAGCGGTTCCCCCGGTGGCTAATACATCATCGTGAACCAATACTCTCTCCCCTTTTAGGATTGCATCTTCATGGATCTCTAGTGTATCTGAGCCATATTCCAGGTCATAGGTATGACTTATTTTCTTGTGGGGCAATTTCCCAACTTTCCGTACAGGCACAAATCCGGCATTAAGGGCTACTGCCAGGACCGGGCCATAAAAGAATCCTCTGCTTTCCATTCCCACTACCTTGTCTATCTTTTGATCTCCAAGAAATGCAACCAGGGCATCGGAGGCTGCTTTCAGCGCTTCAGGATCCTTTAACAAGGGGGTGATATCCTTAAAACTTACTCCAGGTTTGGGAAAATCGGGGATGTCTCGTACAAACTTCTTTAAATCCATCTAATAGGTTCCGGTTAATTTTGCCCTAAATGTAAAAAGAAATATATTTGCAGCCCATTAGAAGTTCCAATCAGAACCGATAATGAGTTTTATTTAAAAATAAAGTAAAAAAGGCCTCGTAGCATAACTGAATAATGCACTTGATTACGGCTCAAGAGATTACAGGTTTGAATCCTGTCGAGGTCACTTAAGAATGAAAAGCTCACCGAAAGGTGGGCTTTTTTATTTGAACGAGATCCAAGCTTGCTTGGGAATCGAAGTAGAAATAAAAAAGCATACAAACGCAGTTTGTAGCTTTTCATTTAGACTACGGAGCTCTTTCAGGAACATTTTGCGAAGCAAAATGAATCCTGTTTATATTTATCCAGGAGCAACAGAATTGTTACTCATATTTTTATTCATAAAATATGGAGAAGATTG
>CBDUON010000129.1:0-6348 GCA_965368835.1 uncultured Eudoraea sp.
CACCATCTATCCAATATTCGATCCTACGGAAAACCATTTCAAGAAAAATGGTCTGTGGGCACATCCATCCACAAAATATTCGTCCAAAAGCAACAGTGAAAAGGGCTATAAAGATAACCCCAATGATCATGGAGATCACAAACAAATGGAAGTCTTGTGGCCAGAAAGGAAATCCAAAAATATTAAAGCGCCTTTCGAGCACATTAAACATCAGAAACTGGTTTCCATTTATTTTTATAAAAGGAGATGCTACCAGAAATAAGAGCAACGCATAGCTGACCCATTTTCGGTATTCATAAAAACGACCACTGGGTTTCTTTGGGAATACCCAGGCACGTTTTCCTTCTTCATCTATTGTGCCTATAGAATCCCTGAACCGTTCGTCATTTGCCATTCGTTATTAATCTAGCTCATTAATCATTCATCACCACGGTAGTTGAATCAGACACCTTTGGTGCCGGTGCATTTTCATCTATCCATATTTCCCCTTCAGCGGCTT
This sequence comes from uncultured Eudoraea sp., assembly GCA_965368835.1. Classification (GTDB taxonomy): domain Bacteria; phylum Bacteroidota; class Bacteroidia; order Flavobacteriales; family Flavobacteriaceae; genus Muriicola. Next base: position 500 of record CBDUON010000129.1, read on the forward strand.
TCGGATTGGCCGGAGTAGTTCCTTGAAAAGTAAGCAGGTAACTTGCCACCTGGGCCATTTCTACCGGTTTTAAGGTTTGTTTCCAGGCGATCATTCCTTTTCCATCTCGTCCACCTTCAGATATAGTTTTGAAGACATTTTTAATACCCCCACCTAATATCCAATACTGGTCGGTTAAATTTGGACCTATACCACCTCCACCATCAGCCATATGGCATACCACGCAATTAGTCTCAAAGATGGCTTTACCAGCATTCAGGTCGGATGCATCCGTAAGTAAGATTACCGTATTCACATCTACCAAATCTTTAGCGGTTTTACGGTAAGCCTCTATTTCAGCCTGTGCTTCAGCCACCTCCATTTCGTATTCCTGATCCTGGTTGTAATCATTAAAAATGTGGAATCTTACCAGGTAAACCACGGCAAACAAGGCAGTAGCATAAAACAGATAGACCCACCATGGTGGTAGTTTATTGTCTAGTTCTCGGATACCATCATAATTGTGATCGAGGATAATTTCTGCTTCTTCCTCAATAGCCCTGGTGCCAAGGAGTTTAGAATACATCCTTTTGCCCCAGGTCCATTCCCATGACTTCGTTTTGGCATTGAGATAGCGATCTTTGGCTTCCTCAGGAAGTGTTTGGAAAAGAACGTTCTCCACAGATTTAACGATGAGTTCTATGGCGATCAGGATAAGCAATATCATCAACAGAAAGAACTGTGCGATAGGATATTCAATGAAGGCCGGCTTATCTCCCGAATCAATAAAATACTCCATCAATCCAAAGATCAGGAAGAATAAGATGGGGATTCTGATCCACCAGGGTGTCATATTTTTCATTGTTTAATATTTTGGTTAATTATCTTCTAATGGTAATTCACTTACTTCTTTGATATGCTCCTTAGAGGCGGTAAATACCCACCAGAATAGCAGAGAAAAAAAGACAAAAAATATCAAAAGGGAGATCATAGGATACGTGGCCACCCCTTCAATACTTTCCATATAGTTTTTGGCGAATTTTAGCATGATTTAATTGTTTTCTGAGATTAGTTGATCTTTTACTTTTATGTCAGTTCCCAATCGCTGTAAATAGGCGATCAGTGCCACAATTTCACGGTCTTTCATTTCAATGAACTCTTCACCGTTGTTAGCCGCATATGTTTTGTCTTCCTCGTAGCCTCTGGCAAAATCGGGATCCGTGTAGAGATTCTTTTCTATTGAAAGTGCTTGTTCTTCCATAGATGCCTGAGCATTGTTGATCTCTTCCTCTGTATAAGGAACTCCCAGGGTTACCATGGCGCGCATCTTATCCTGCGTGGCACTGCGGTCGAGCCTGTTTTTCACCAGCCATTGGTAGGCGGGCATAATAGAACCCGATGACATACTTTGAGGGTCGTACATATGATTTAAATGCCAATTGTCTGAGTATTTCCCACCTATTCTGAGCAAATCAGGGCCGGTACGTTTACTCCCCCACAGGAAGGGATGATCATAGACAAATTCGCCTGCTTTAGCATATTCTCCATAGCGTTCCACTTCACTTCTGAAAGGACGTACCATTTGGGAATGACAACCTACACAACCCTCTCTAATGTAAAGGTCGCGTCCCTCTAATTCCAGAGGAGTATACGGTTTTACGCTAGTGATCGTGGGGATATTCGATTTCACCAAAATGGTAGGAACAATCTGAATGATCCCTCCAATAAGGATAGCAATGGTAGCCAAAATAGTTAATTGAATGGGCTTCCTTTCCAGCCAGGTATGAAAGGTTTCCCCCACTGTGCGTCTGCTGGAGACCCTTGTTAGAGCAGGAGCTTCAGCAAGCTCATCAACAACTGCACTACCAGAGCGAATGGTAACCACAATGTTGTATAGCATCACAATAAATCCAATAATGTAGAGGGAGCCGCCAATGGCACGCATCCAATACATAGGCATAATTTCATTAACGGTTTCCAGGAAGTTACCGTAGACCAGGCTGCCATCCGGGTTAAAATCTTTCCACATTAGTGCTTGTGTAAATCCTGCGACATACATAGGCAATGAATACAGAATTATACCCAGGGTGCCAATCCAGAAATGGAAATTGGCCATAGGTATAGAGAAGAGGCGGGTTTTAAACATTTTTGGCACTAAATAATAGATCATACCAAAGGTTAAGAAGCCGTTCCATGCCAGGGCGCCTACATGCACGTGTGCAATGATCCAGTCACTAAAATGTGCAATGGCATTTACATTTTTAAGGGATAGTAGTGGCCCTTCAAAAGTTGCCATACCGTAACCGGTAATAGCTACTACCATAAATTTAAGCGTCGGATCTGTTCGCACTTTATCCCAGGCCCCTCTTAGTGTTAATAGTCCGTTGATCATACCTCCCCAGGAAGGTGCAATTAACATTACTGAGAAAGCTACTCCTAAATTTTGAGCCCAATCTGGCAGAGAGGTGTACAGTAAATGGTGAGGTCCTGCCCAGATATAAATAAATATGAGTGACCAAAAGTGTACAATAGACAGGCGGTAAGAATAAACCGGCCGGTTCGCTGCTTTTGGAACAAAATAATACATGAGTCCAAGAAATGGGGTAGTAAGGAAAAAGGCTACAGCATTATGACCATACCACCATTGAACCAAGGCATCCTGAACACCTGCGTATACAGAATAACTCTTCAGTGCACTAATAGGGAGTTCAAGGCTATTAAAAATATGAAGTACGGCAACTGTCACAAAGGTGGCCAGGTAAAACCAGATGGCAACGTACAAATGTCGTTGTCTTCGTTTTATCATGGTTCCGATCAGGTTCCAGCCAAAAGCAACCCAAATCACTGCAATTGCTATATCTATTGGCCATTCTAATTCTGCGTATTCTTTAGAAGTGGAATATCCTAATGGTAAGGTAATAGCTGCAGATACAATGATAGCCTGCCACCCCCAGAAATTAAGTTTACTTAGGAAATCGCTAAACATCCGGGCTTTTAAAAGTCGTTGGGTGGAATAGTAGACTCCCGCAAAAATGGCGTTTCCTACAAAAGCAAAAATAACCGCGTTTGTATGAAGTGGTCTTAACCTTCCGAAGCTTAGCCATGAAATTCCATCGGTGATGTTTGGAAATAAAAACATCAACGCCAGTAACAAGCCTACCAACATGCCAATGATACCCCAGAATAAGGTAGCATATATAAATTTCTTTACGATCTGGTTATCGTAACTAAACTGCTGTACTTCCATAATTATAAATGTTTTCTTTTAGTGATTGGTAATTTATTCTTGTCGTTGGGAAGGATTTTTTGGTCTTTTTTGATCACAAGTTCATCTTCAAACAAAATACGCACAGAAGGCGTATAGGAATCGTCGTACTGACCACTCTTCACTGAAAAGATAAAGGCTGCAAAAAAGACAACTGCTACCACAATACTGATAGTCAGTAACACATAAATAACACTCATACCTGCCTGAATTCGGGTGCAAAAATAAAGGTGCGGTGATCGCTAAAAAATGACATAAGTCAGGTTTTATTATTTAATTTTCCTTCCAATTATATTAGTTGCTAAAGTAGTAAATGCTACAATACTTATGGAACTCAAGGGCATAAGAATTGCGGCAATTACCGGTTCTAATTGTCCTGTTACTGCAAAATACAAGCCTATTATGTTATAGAGAAGGGATAATACAAAACTTAATTTGATGATCCTTATGGCTTTTTTGGAAGCTCCAATATATTGAGCCAGATATTTAAATTTGCTTGCATCCAGGATCCCGTCACAAGCTGGGGAGAACACATTGATATCCTCAGAGATGGCAATTCCCACATTGCTTTGAGCGAGGGCGCCGGCGTCATTGAGTCCGTCTCCCACCATCATCACTTTTTTGCCCTGATCCTGTAATTCCTTGACAAAGAAAAGTTTGTCATCGGGCTTTTGATTGAAATACATTGGAATTAAACTTGGCAGCAAAGCTTCCAAACGATGTTTTTCCCCTTCATGATCTCCGGATAGCAGGGCAATTTCCATATTCTTTTTTAGTGATGCAAAGAGCTCTGAAATACCAGGCCGGTATTCATTTTGGAAAACAAAATGGCCCCTGTATTGTGTATTGGTGCTCAGATGTACAACGGTTAGATCCGTAGCATCTTCGCTGCAATTATCGACAAATGAAGCCGATCCCAGTTTTAATTTTTGATCCCCCTTACTGCTGTATAGCCCCTGACCTATGTATTCCTGGTAATCGTCCAGCGTTAAAATATCCTGATCTTTTAGCAGTTTGTAAAGCGATCTGCTCAAAGGATGATTAGACGCCCTTAGTGTGCTCTTCAGCATTGATTTCTCTTCTTTGCTAAGTGTAGATCCTTCGTATACTATAGTGTCATGGGACCTGGTTGAAAGTGTCCCTGTTTTGTCAAAAATAACCGTATTAATGCCGGCCAATTGTTCTATGACTCCTGCATCTTTAAGATAGAATTTTTTTCTCCCAAAGATCCTTAGCATATTCCCAAGTGTAAAAGGAGCCGCAAGAGCTATGGCGCAAGGGCAGGCAATAATAAGTACTGCCGTAAACACATTCCAAACTTTTGAGGGATCTGTAAAAACCCAGAATAATGTAGCGCTAAATGCTATGAATAATACGGCGAGTGTAAAACGCTTGCCGATGCTATCTGTAAGTGTCTGAAAAGTACTTTCATTGTTTTTATTAAATACGGCCTGACTCCATAACTGAGTTAAATAACTTTGAGAAACGTTTTTAAGGGCAAGCATTTCCATGGCACCCAATAATTGCTTTCCTCCGGCAAATATCTTTTCACCCACCTCTTTTTTTACTGGTGTTGCCTCTCCTGTTACAAAACTGTAATCTATTTCCACAGGCCCTTTCTGAAGCAGCCCGTCTACAGGGATCAGTTCCGCATGACGAATAAGTATTCTATCTCCTTTTTTGATCTCATAGACCTGTATTGTCTCTTCTTTTTTATCGTCAATGAGTCGGGTTACAGCAATTGGAAAATATGATTTATAATCTCTTTCAAAGGAAAGAAAGGCATAGGTCCTTTGTTGAAAATACTTTCCTAAAAGCAAGAAAAAGATCAAGCCACTTAGGCTATCAAAAAATCCACTACCCCAATCGAACAAGATCTCAAGGGTACTTCGAATAAACAACACCATAATGCCGAGGGCAATAGGTACATCTATGTTGAGATGGTTACTTCGCAGTCCTTTGTATGCTGAAATCAAATAGTCTTTTCCTGCATAAAAAACTACAGGTAGGGAAAAGGCGAAGATCAACCATCTGAAAAGAGGTTTGTATTGGTCTAACCAAAATTCGTTGACCTCAAAATACTCCGGGAAAGAAAGGAACATAATATTGCCAAAGGCAAAGCCCGCAATCCCTAGCTGATAGATCAGGGTTTTGTCTTGTTTTTTTTCTATCCGGTCATAGTTCTCAAGGGAAATACTGGGTTCATAGCCAATGCGTGAAAGCAGAAGTACAACTTCTTTTAATGAGATCTTGGTACTTTCATAATTGATCCGAACGGTCTTTTTTGGAAAATCGACCTGCGATTGTAAAATGCCGGGAGAAATTTTATGCAGATTTTCCAGGATCCAAATACAGGAACTACAATGGATAGTAGGGATAAAAAGATTTATGATTTGATGATTGCCATCATTGAATTCCAATAATTTTTCAGCGATTGAGGGAGTTTCCAGGTAATCGTATTTGCCCTTTGTTTCAATTGGACTACTACCGGCTGCTGCTTGTAATTCATAGTAATAACTAAGATCGTGTTCGTCAAAGATCTCGTAAACAGTTTTACAACCATAACAACAAAATGACTTGTCCTTGTGGTAAATGATTTGATCAT
>CBDUON010000130.1:0-6305 GCA_965368835.1 uncultured Eudoraea sp.
AAATGTGATATTTACATTTAAACGGCTACAATAAAATTAATTTCGCATCAAAACTGGGGTAATGCTGAATCCCGTTCATTTTTCAAATGAAAACAGGTAATGCGATAGAATTAATATATACTTTTATAGCTTAATTTTTTAGAATGATTGAGGTGGGAAGAAAGTATGTTTTTGATTTTGACAGTACCTTAACCAGAGTGGAAGCCTTGGATGTCCTCGCTGAAATGACGCTTCATGGAAAAGAAGAACGCGATGAGGTAATTAAGGAAATACAACACATCACTAATTTGGGAATAGACGGGGATATTTCATTTACGGAATCCCTGGAGCGCAGAATTAAATTATTAAAGGCTAATAAAAAACATCTTGCTCCTTTGGTAAAAGAGCTCAGAAAGAAGATCTCAAAATCCATTGTTTCCAATAAGGAGTTTTTTGAAAAATATTCTGAGGATATTTATGTGATCTCCTGTGGTTTTAAGGAATTTATTGATCCTATTGTAAAGGAATACAACATACCTTCTGAAAGGGTGTATGCCAATACGTTCGATTTTGACGAAGAGGGCAATATTATAGGTTTTGACGAGGATAACGTGCTCGCAAGTCACAATGGGAAAATAGAATGTTTACGCCAACTAGATCTTGATGGAGAAGTGCAGGTCATAGGCGATGGATATAGCGATTACGTGATGCGGGAGGCCGGAATAGCTCATAAATTCTTTGCCTATACAGAAAATGTACACAGAGAAAAAGCAGCCTCCAACGCAGATCACGTAACGCCAAATTTGGACGAATTCTTATTTGTGAATGACCTCCCCCGTAATTTATCTTATCCCAAAAACAGAATTAAGATTTTATTGCTGGAGAATGTACATCCTATTGCTTTTGAAAATCTATCTGAAGATGGATTTTCTGTCGAAATAATAGATCGAAGCCTTAGTGAAGAGGATCTGATAGAGAAAATAAAGGGTGTTCATGTACTTGGAATCCGTTCCAAGACCCAGATCACTCCCAGAGTATTAGATGCTGCCAATAAGTTGCTGGTGATAGGTGCCTTTTGTATAGGGACCACCCAAATAGATCTCAATTATTGTCTGAAAAAAGGAGTGGTAGTTTTTAATGCTCCCTATAGCAATACAAGATCTGTGGTGGAATTGGCCATAGGACAGATCATAATGTTGATGCGAAACATATTTCCCAAAAGCGTTGAGATTCATCAGGGAGAATGGAATAAGTCCGCCGTAAATTCCAGAGAAGTACGCGGAAAGAATTTAGGCATCGTTGGTTATGGTAATATTGGGAAACAACTGTCTGTATTAGCGGAAGCAATAGGCATGCGGGTATATTACTACGATCTTGAACATCGACTTGCTTTGGGCAATGCAGTTAAATGTAATAGCCTGGAGGATCTGCTCAATGTTTCAGATGTAGTGTCTCTTCATATAGATGATAGTAAAAGCAATCGCAATTTTATTGGAGAACGAGAAATAAACCAAATGCGAGACGGGGCAATATTGATCAACCTATCCAGAGGTTTTGTAGTAGACATCCCTTCTTTGGTGAATGCTTTAAAAAGTAAGAAACTGTCTGGAGCGGCTGTAGACGTATTTCCTGAAGAACCAGGGAGAAATGGAGCATTTAAAACGGCATTACAAGGAATCCCAAATGTTATCCTAACCCCTCATATTGGTGGCAGTACAGAGGAAGCTCAAATGAATATAGCCGATTTTGTTCCTAATAAAATTATGGACTACATCAATACCGGAAATACGGTTGATGCCTTGAACTTTCCAAATATCAGGCTTCCTAAACAAAACAATTCTCATCGGTTCCTTCATATTCACCGCAATTTACCGGGTGTTATGGCCAGGATCAATGATGTGTTGGCGCATTACGAAATGAATATCTCAGGGCAATATCTATCTACTAATAAGGAATTGGGGTATGTAATTACAGATATCGACAAGGAATACAATAAAGAGGTGATTCAAGCTTTGAAAAAAGTTGAGCACACTATTAAATTTAGAGTACTTTATTGATGGTGATAAGGCTCATTTCGCAAAATGGTAAATCCGCGATAAAGCTGTTCAACAAAGAATAGCCGAACCATTTGATGAGAAAACGTCATTAGAGAAAGACTAATTTTATCCTGAGCTCTGGAATAAACAGCATTGCTAAAACCGTAAGGTCCGCCTACCACAAAGACTAGTTGTCTGGTGCCCGCATTCATTAGTTTTTGTAAATACTTCGCAAAATTCGTGGAACTGTGTTGTTTCCCTTTTTCATCTAATAAAACCATCATATCAGAAGATGAGATACGAGATAAAATAGCATCTCCTTCTTTGTCCTGTTGTTCGGTAACAGACATGTTCTTGGTGGCCTTAAGTGCCTGAATAACCTCCAGTTCAAATTTAACATAATGGCCCAGCCTTTTCTGGTATTCCAAAATCATGGCCTGCATTCCTTTATGGTCTGTTTTGCCAACAACCAACAGTTTTATTTTCATAAGTCAAAGGTAAAATATTCAGGATATTCAGATTCTTTATTACTGTTTGTTTTTAGTAATTTTAGCCGATAGATTCGAATTTAATGATAACCGAAGAAGCATTCAATAAAGAAATACAACAAATCATCCAAAATGGCATCAGAGAAGATGTTGGAGACGGCGATCACAGTTCACTTGCTTGTATTCCTGAGAACGCAAAAGGCAAAGCCAAACTCCTGGTAAAGGAAGAATGTGTCATTGCCGGTGTGGATTTTGCTAAACAGGTGTTTCAGTATGTAGATCCCGATCTAAGCCTTGAGATCCTGGTTGAAGACGGGCAAAATGTACGTTATGGAGATATAGTTTTCTATGTTAGTGGCTCCTCACAAAGTATTTTAAAGGCAGAAAGACTTGTTCTTAATGCCATGCAACGAATGAGTGCCATAGCAACAAAGACCGCCCAATATGTAGCTATTTTGGATGGAACAAAAACGAAGATCTTAGATACAAGAAAGACCACTCCAGGGATCAGAGCTATTGAAAAGTGGGCCGTTAAGATCGGAGGAGGAGAGAACCATCGTTTTGCCTTGTATGACATGGTTATGTTAAAAGACAATCATATTGATTTTGCAGGTGGTATCACCAAGGCGATCGATAAAACAAAACGTTACTTAAAAGAAAATCAGAAAGACTTAAAGATCATTGTTGAAGCGCGAAACCTTCATGAAGTATCTGAAATTTTAAAATCGGATGGCGTCTACCGCATTTTGTTAGATAATTTCAATTATGATGATACCCGTAAAGCTGTGCAACTAATTGGAGACAAATGCCTTACTGAGTCCTCCGGGGGGATCAATGAGCAAACTATTAGAAAATATGCGGACTGCGGCGTTAATTATATCTCATCTGGGGCACTTACGCATTCTGTGAGCAATAAGGATCTGAGTCTTAAAGCAGTGTAGATGACAAAAGAGGTAGAGGATAAATTAAAAAAGATACCGGTCATCAATTGGATTGTTGTACTACTAAAGAAGATCAAACTGGTAGGGCTGCAAGGCCTGTCTTTCTACGACCTAATTGAAATGTATATCATTGGCATTGTTCAGGGCGCGCTCTCCACAAGAGCTAGTTCTATTGCCTTTAGTCTTTTTATGGCGCTGTTTCCTCTCATTATCTTCTTAGTTACCTTAATTCCCTTTATAATCCCATTTGTGAGTGTGGGTAATGAGGATTTTAATGTACAATTTTTGCAATTCCTGGAAACCTTCCTCCCAACTGCCACCGGAGAATATTTTGGAGAGATCTACACGCAGATTAAGGATCAGAAACAAGGCGGATTATTATCTTCTGCCTTTGTATTGTCTATTTTTCTTATGACCAATGGAGTTAATGCTATTTTTGGCGGATTTGAAACATCTTACCATAGTATTCTTACCCGTAATTTTTTTAAACAATATGCCTACGCCCTTATGGTAGGGATCATTTTGTCTTTTTTATTAATGGCCGGAGCGGTGGCTTTTGTTTATTATGAATATACTCTGGAGTATTTGAATGTTTGGGTAGCCGAATCTAGCGGGACCAAAATAGATCCTGATGATCTGACGGGTGCAAGAGTAGGGAAGATATTGTTCTTCGCAATTTTATCTTATTTCACAACGGCCATACTCTACTATTTTGGTACAGCAGAAGGAAAGCAAGCTCGTTTTTTTTCCTACGGAGCGCTCATGACTACTTTACTCTTTTTACTTACCTCTTATTTGTTTGGAGTGTATATTGAGAAATTTGCCCGTTATAATGAGTTATACGGAGCGCTGGGGGGATTGCTAATATTGATGGTCTACATCTGGTTAAACTCAAATATACTTTTATTGGGCTTTGAGTTAAATGCAACTCTTAATAGTCTCAAACAAAATATGAATTCGGAAGAAGTCTCTTCTTAAGCAGACACTATGAAGTATTTCGTTGATGTGATCTTGCCAATTCCTCTGGAGAAACTGTTCACTTATTCGGTTTCTGAGAACACGGCCATGCTTTTGAAGAAAGGGATGAGGGTAGCTGTTCCCTTTGGGAAATCTAAGATCTATACGGCATTGGTATTAAAGATCCACTCAGAACCACCAAAAGTGTATGAGGCTAAGGAAATACACGAGTTGATAGATACCGTACCATTAGTCTCATCAGTGCAATTAGATCATTGGCAGTGGATGGCTCAGTATTATATGTGCACCTTGGGTGAAGTATTTCGAACAGCGGTCCCCGGTGCATTTTTATTGGAAAGTGAAACCCTTGTATTAAGAAATAATGAGATTGAAGTAGATGAAAATACCCTTACAGATCAGGAGTTCTTGGTGCTGGAAGCACTAGAACACCAGCCATCTTTAAAGATTAGTGATGTTAGCGCAATCCTTGATAAAAAGACTGTTTTGCCTTTGCTTAACGGGATGTTACAAAAGAAGTACATTCTATTAAAAGAGACTTTACATGAGCAATACAAGCCTAAGCAAATGCGAACGGTGCGGTTACATGATCAATTCAGTTCTGAGGAAGCATTAGCTGCACTTCTTGAAGAGCTAAGCAGGGCGCCCAAACAGCGGGAAGTGTTATTAACTTTATTCCAGCTTCAGGCAGAGAACAGAAAACCAATTCCTGCTATTGATTTGCAGAATAAAAGTGGTGCATCATCCGCAGTAATAAAAACCCTGAAGGAGAAAGGAATTCTGGAAGAGCAGCTATTTATCATAGACAGAGTAATTTACGATGGTGAAGATGCATCTTCAACCGGAGTGCAGTTGAGTAGTTTTCAGGAAACATGTTTACAACAAATAAAGTCGACTCATGCCGAAAAGCAAGTGACACTGCTTCATGGTGTTACAGCCTCAGGAAAAACAGAGGTTTATGTAAAGCTAATAGAGGAATATCTGGAGAAAGGTGAACAGGTCTTATACCTACTGCCTGAAATTGCATTAACTACCCAGCTCATTGATAGATTGCAAACTTATTTTGGTGAAAAGGTGGCGGTTTTTCATTCTAAATACAGTCAGAATGAACGTGTAGAAGTCTGGAACAATGTCTTGAATAATGCCTCAAAAGCACAAATAATCATAGGCGCCAGGTCTTCACTTTTCCTTCCTTTTTCCAAACTTGGACTGGTGATCATTGATGAGGAACATGAGAACTCTTTTAAACAGTACGACCCCGCACCAAGATATCATGCAAGAGATGCCGCTATTGTGCTGGCAACCCTTCATAAAGCAAAAGTTATTCTTGGTTCGGCCACTCCAAGTCTTGAAAGTTTTTACAATGTTCAAAACGGCAAATATGGATATGCCTTTATGGATCAGCGATACGGCGGGGTGCAGTTGCCGGAAATTGAGTTGGTAGATATTAAAGAAGCATCTAGAAAGAAAAGGATGAAAGGTCATTTTTCTGAAAGATTAATAGAGGAAATCTCGGCAACCCTGGCCTTGGAAGAACAGGTGATCTTATTTCAAAATAGAAGGGGTTACGCACCCATCGTAGAATGCACAACCTGCGGCCATGCGCCACAGTGTCCAAATTGCGATGTTAGTTTAACATACCACCAGGCAAAGAAGCAATTGCGTTGCCACTATTGTGGATATCATATAGTTCTGGAAGAACAATGTATGGCCTGTGGAAATGCAACCCTGGATACTAAAGGATTTGGAACTGAACAAATAGAACAAGAGCTGGGAACATTATTTCCTGATGCAAAAGTTGGACGTATGGATCTGGATACCACCAGAGGAAAGCATGCCTATGAAAAGATCATCCAATCTTTTGCTCAAAAAGAATTTGATATCCT
>CBDUON010000131.1:0-6251 GCA_965368835.1 uncultured Eudoraea sp.
GGATCTTCCATTACATTTACCTCAATAATATCATCAGCATTTTGCAGCAGTTTAATGCAATCCTGACTCAAATGTTTTAGGTGGACTTTTTTGCCCACTTTTAGGTAACGTTCCGTGATCTTGTTAAGTGCTTCAATAGCAGACATGTCTACAACCCTGCTTTCTTGAAAATCGATAATGACCTCGTCCGGATCATTTAACACATCAAACTTTTCATTAAATAAAGTTACCGAACCAAAGAACAACGGGCCGTAGATCTCATAATGTTTTACCCCGTTTTCATCTAAGTACTTTCTGGCACGGATCCGTTTGGCATTGTCCCATGCAAAGACCAAAGCCGCGATGATCACCCCTACCAAAACAGCCAAAGCCAGGTTATGGAGAAATACCGTAACCAGGGTTACAAGAACCATGACCAATACATCACTCTTTGGCATCCTGCGGAAGGTGCGCAGACTGGCCCATTCAAAGGTGCCCAGCGCAACCATGATCATTAGTCCGGTAAGCGCCGCCATAGGAACTCTTTCAATAAGATCGGCTCCAAACATAATAAAGACCAATAGCATTAATGCTGCTACAATACCAGAGAGTCTTGCACGAGCTCCATTAGAAGTATTTATCAGACTCTGACCAATCATGGCACAACCTCCCATTCCAGAAAAGACGCCCGAAAGGATATTGGCTGTACCCTGTGCAACCGCTTCCTTGTTACCGCGACCACGCGTCTCGGTAATCTCATCTACGATGTTAAGTGTAAGCAGACTTTCTATAAGTCCCACCCCGGCCACAATAGCAGCGTAGGGAAAAATAATTTGTAAGGTCTCCAATGTTAGTGGTACCATTGGAAGATGAAAAGGAGGAAATCCTCCTTTGATAGAGGCGATATCTCCAATGGTTCGTGTATCTATCCCAAAGAACAAAACAATTCCGAATACCAACAAGATTGCCACCAGGGATGAGGGAACAGCTTTGCTGATCTTGGGCAGGCCCCAAATAACCAACATGGTAATAAGTACCAGGCCTGTAAATAGGTATAGGGTGTTGCCACTAAGCCAACTACCATCGGGATTTTGAAACTGGGTAAGCTGAGAAAGGAAAATAATGATCGCAAGGCCATTTACAAATCCAAATATCACGGGATGGGGTACCAGCCTCATTAATTTTCCCAGGCGCAAGACGCCTGCAAGTATCTGAAGAATACCCGCCAGGACCACAGCGGCGAAAACATATTCTACTCCATACTGCTGAGCCAGCGCAACGATCACCACCGCCACAGCACCTGTAGCTCCGGAGATCATTCCGGGTCTACCCCCTAAAATGGAAGTCACCAGACCCATGACAAAAGCCGCATATAAACCAGTTAAGGGCGAGAGGCCGGCGATCAATGCAAATGCAATAGCCTCAGGCACCAAAGCCAGTGCCACAGTGATCCCTGAAAGGATCTCGGTTTTATAATTTACTTCTTGTGTAAAATCGAAAAGGTTGAGGTACTTCTTCAAACGCTTAGGGTTTTAAGGCCGCAAAAATACCACAAAATGGACAGGCAACCTTACATTCAGAAAAAATAATGGATTTACTAATTTACCAGGGCGATAATCCCAATAATCGCTCTCCCAAAGGGGATAAATTAGCAGTTTCATACTTTTTTTGTTCCCAGTTACGGGGATCTCCGGGGAAGGCATAACCTTCAGGAGCCACTCTGTTCTTCCAGGAATTAATTCGCCACTCTAATAATGCTTTATTCTCTGGTTCTGCCGGCATCATTGAAATATATTGGGCTATTCGCACCTTGTCCTTCGATCTGTTGGGTCTGATTCCATGGGGTTCTGTACTGTTAAAGATCAACAGATCACCAGCTTCCAGTTTTACCTTTACGATCTTATCTCCCAAATCGGATATATCTGGTTGAAACCTATCCCTGTCCTTTGGTTGGCCCACTTTCCAGGTTTCATAATTTCTGTACAGCCAGGGAATGCATTGAAAGCCACCCATGTTTTCATCCGTTTGATCTGCCAGGGCCAAAACCCCCTGCACATTCTGAGGCTTTGTTTCAGGATCATAATCCCAATGGATAAATCCTTTGCGCTCAAAGCCGGGACGCTGAGGAAAATTGAGGTTTGCACGGTCTATGGTGACCCATAATTTTTCCGTCCCCCAAACATCCACAAACGCATCATATACCCGTTGTTCCTGCCTGTTATTCCAAAGATGCTGATGGTTATAAACTTCCACCATTCCGGTGCCGGTAAGTTCTTTCATTTTCATTTCTGCTCTGGGAGGCACATACCAGGTCTCCGGGTCATTGGGATCCTTCTCATCAAATTCCCAAAGGAAATCGGCTGTAGCTTTTGCCTGTTCTATGGAGACTGCATTTTTTACAATGATATATCCATTATGTATCCAAAATGCCCAATCTTCTTCACTTAATACGCGTAATGATTTTCCATTAGACCGGTCATTTAATGTTTTTGAACTACTGGTGGCAGTGGAAGGATTTCCGGGAATTTCTTTATGTCCCTTATTTCCCATTTCGATGTTGTACTTAGAAGCCATAATGATCTTGTTATTGGGAATTAACACCATAAGGTACTGAAATTCCACCTTGTATTAAAAAAAAACCGCCCTGTCCTTAACGGACCGGGCGGCTTCTAACCAAATAACCAACCAAAAAAATTATCTTCTGCTATTTTGACGTAAAAATGGGTGTTTACTTACGTTTTCGGACCACATTCATAATCGGGTTTTTAGTCTTCACCCGTTTCTTACTTGTAGCCGTTGCATCCGATTTCAGGAATTGAATATACCCTCTTCCCTGAAATTCATATACGGTACCGCTATCGGGATGATATAACTCTATCGTGCTATCATCTATCACATATAGTTCAAAATAATCATCACCCATAAAATCATAGTCGAGTGTTAACGTTTTAAGCGTTGCATCATTTTGTACATCATATACTTCATAGACACCTTCGTAATCCCATAATAAACCATTAACCTGTGTCCCTATAGGATCTATTGATGACCTGAAGATAGTACTCCCATTGTTTTCATAGAATTGCAGGTAATTCTCCTCATCAAAGTCATTTATGGCTCCTGTCTCGCTCACATAGGTCTTCTCCCAAACGTCGTATTCCTGAAGTAGAAATTCAATATTATCATAGAACACTCTGTCATAATCGAAACTACCTATTTGGTATCCATCTACGAAATAAGAAGTATTAGAACGCCGGTCATATAACTCAAGTGTTCTTGAATTTACCTGATATACGTCAAAGATCCATAGTCCGTCCACATCATGATCTATCTCCAGAAGTCCGCTGCCTTCATCGTAATACCCTACCCGAATACCAAGGCCATTCCCTGTCTTCCCAATCCCGGAAATATTGTTATTAGCATATAGGACACCATTAATAAAAGACAAGGTAAAGGCGCGTTGCAGGAATGGAACTTCTCCCGTTCCCTCCGTAGCATTGATGTCTACATACCAAAGGTCATAAGATTGCACATGTAGCCTGGTCTGCTGAGGGATGTCTTCTACATAAACGTCTTCTAAGATAACCTCTGCATAGCAGCCGCTTAAAAGCAGCATCAGAAAGGTTGCTGTCCCAAGGAGTGTAAAGTTTTTCATGATGTTCTTTTTTATGGTTCTTGTACTCTATAAAACAAGCATCGTGCCATTTGTATTATAGTGCTGATTATCAGTATTTTACAAGATGATGCTTTTTAATTACATTTGCCTAGAGAAGAACAATTCATGAAAAAAGACGTACGTTTTGCAGTATTTGGAGGAGGTAGCTGGGCAACAGCTATCGTAAAAATGCTTACTGAAAATCTTTCCAATGTAATTTGGTATATGCGCAGTTCGGAGGCTATTGCTTTTATCAAAAAGGAAAAACACAATCCTAATTACCTTACCTCGGTTGAGTTCAATCTGGATCAATTAATACTAACCGATTCCATAGATACTGCCGCGCGGGAGGCCGATGTTCTTATTTTTGCCATCCCATCTGCCTTTTTGGAAAGCGAATTACAAAAACTCACCGTCTCCTTAGCAGATAAGATCATCTTTTCCGCCATCAAAGGAATAGTGCCCGAAACCGGAATGATCGTCGGGGAACATTTTCATGAGAAATACAAGATCCCTTTTGAAAACATAGGAGTCATTACCGGGCCTTGCCACGCAGAGGAAGTTGCCCTGGAACGTTTGTCCTATCTTACAATAGCATCTGCGGATAAGGCCAAAGCCAAAATAGTAGCTGCTCATCTTAACAGCGATTACATAAAAACCAAGATCTCAGACGATATCATTGGCACTGAGTACGCTGCCATGTTAAAGAATATTTATGCCCTGGCAGCAGGTATAGCTCACGGCCTTGGGTATGGTGATAATTTTCAAAGTGTGTTGATGAGTAATGCCATACGTGAAATGAAGCGCTATATTAAAAGAGTGCATAAGATGAAACGCAACATCAATAATTCTGCGTATTTGGGCGACTTGTTGGTCACGGGTTACTCTACCTTTAGCCGTAACCGAATGTTTGGCAATATGATCGGAAAGGGGTATACGGTAAAAAGCGCCATGATGGAGATGAATATGGTGGCCGAAGGTTATTACGCTACCAAAAGTGCCTTTGAACTAAAGAACACTTTTAAAAGCAAAGTGCGTACCCCCATTATTGATGCCGTCTATGAAGTACTTTATCAAAATAAAAATGCACGTAATACCTTTAAAATACTGACAGACAAATTAGATTAGAGATCGAAAGGGATTTTTTCTATTAAATTCTTTCTATTGAAAAATCGGAATGAGATTTTAATTCGGTTTTCAGTGCTTCATTCCATATGAGTACTTTGGCCTCATCTGCTTTAAAGATCTTCTGCAATTCCAAACTAACAGGCTTCATTAAAGTGCGTACACTGCTAATATCGAAATACAGCCTCCCTGTTCTTCTGATAAAGAAATCCATTGGGGATTGAACCATCTCAAAAGCAACACCAAACTCCAATTCTGAAAGAACCATACGCACCGCATTGTCTTTTTCCTTTCTGTCTTTATAGATGTTGAGAATGGCTTCTGTCTGAACCCCGTAATTGGTCACCAGATACCATGCATCATACTTCGTGAACCCATCAGCTTCAATACGTTTATAAATTGTAGCAATATATTTTTTAACCTCTTTGTTCTTTTTGAATTTACTCCCGCACAGGGGTAGGGTCTCGGTAAGGCAATCTGGCACTTCTTTCCCTTCTTCCTCTTTTATTTTTTTTGCGATCCTGTTTACGACACGTTCGGCCATTATCCTGTACCCCGTTAGTTTCCCTCCGGCGATGCTTATTAATCCGGTTTCTGATGTAAAGATCTCATCCTTGCGGGAAAGTTCGGAAGCAGATTTCCCTTCTTCATGTATCAGAGGTCGCAACCCGGCCCAGGAAGATTCAATATCTTCCATTTCTAAATTAATACTCGGGAACATATTATTGACAGCGGCAATAAGATAAATGGCATCGGCAAAATCGGTCTCAACCTTATCCTTGTCCAGGTTGTAATTGGTATCCGTAGTACCTACGTAGGTGATCTTCCCCCTTGGAATAGCAAAGATCATTCGCCCGTCTGGCACATCAAAATACACCGACTGTTTAACCGGTAATTTATGATGCGGAAATACCAAATGAACTCCTTTAGTGAGATGTAAACGTTTTCCTTTTTTTGAATTGTTGATGCTCCTGAGTTCATCGACCCATGGACCTGCTGCACTTACTACATAGTTCGCATTTACAGAAAACTCATCCCCCGAAAAATGATCTTTTACCACCACACCCTTTACGCGATTTTCCTTGTAAATAAAATCGGTTACTTCGGTATAATTCAGTGCTTCCGCCCCGTATTGTAAACTGGTTTTGATATTCTCCAGGGTGAGTCGGGCGTCATCTGTACGGTATTCCGCATAATACCCGGCACCTTTTACCATTTTTTTTGGCAAGAGAGGTTCAAGGGCCATCGCCTCTTTTTTCTCCAGCATCTTCCGTTTATCATCTCCTGAGACTTGTGCCAGGATGTCGTATACCTTTAGTCCAACAGAAGTCAGCCATTTTCCATAGGAGCCACCCTCAATTAGGGGTAAAAGCATCTTCTCTGGCAATACCAGGTGAGGGGCCAATTTATGAACTATGGCCCTTTCGGATCCCACTTCTTTTACCAGCCAGAAATCGAATTGTTTTAAATATCGCAGGCCTCCGTGGATAAGCTT
>CBDUON010000132.1:0-6191 GCA_965368835.1 uncultured Eudoraea sp.
CCGGGAGGAAAATTGATCATACTAATGCGAGATGGACAAACTACAGGAGGCTATCCCAGGATCTTGCAATTAACTGAGAAAGGAATAGACCAATTAGCTCAAAAAACCTTTGGAGATACTATCTCTATTGAGTTGTCCTAAATCTTAAAAGAAGTGTTTTAACTTTTTTATTATGGATAAGGACAAGGTATATGGCGGATTTCTCAATGGTATATCTAACCAGGTTCCCCTTTTAACAATTGATTTTTGATGCGAAAAGGCCATAAAAGATCTTTTTCCATGATAGGTCCCAATACCACTTTGACCCACCCCACCAAAAGGAAGTTCTTTAACTGAGAAATGTATAAGGGTATCATTGATAACGCCCCCGCCAAAGCTATATCTCTTTAGAAGCCTGTCCTGAAAAGAAGTTCGCCTCGAAAAAATATAAGCTGCAAGTGGCTTGCCCTGGGATAATATCCACGGAGCAATATCTTCCTCCTTATCATATGAAATTACAGGTAAAATAGGACCAAAGATCTCTTCCTGCATTACTTTACTGTCTTGTGCAGGTTCATTGAGTAAAGTAGGGCCTAAAAAGTTGTCTTTATCATTCCGTTCCCCGCCAAAAATAATATCCTCACCGTTCAGCAAGTCAAGAAGCCTGTTGTAATGATCCCTGGAAACTATTCTGGCAAGATCAGCAGATTCTTGTACCTCGGAACCAAAGAATTTGGTAATGCTGCTGCTTAATTCTTTGATCAGAGAATCTTTTACCGACCGTTGCACTAAAATATAATCTGGCGCAATACAGGTTTGCCCGGCATTCAGAAATTTTCCCCAGACAATTCGCTTGGCGGCCTGTGACAGAAGCGCGGTCTCATCTACTATACAGGGGCTTTTTCCACCTAATTCAAGGGTAACAGGTGTAAGGTTGGCAGCTGCACTTTGATATACGATCTTCCCAACCTTTGTACTACCTGTAAAGAATATATAATCCCATTTTTCTGCCAATAATTGCTGAGAAACAGGGAGGTCCCCTTCAATTACCATGGCATGTGCTTCATCAAAAACCGATGCTACCAATCTCTTTAGAAGTGCACTTGTATGTGGTGTTAGCTCAGAAGGTTTTACTACAACGGTGTTCCCTGCAGCAATGGCTGTAACAAGGGGTAAAATAGCCAGTTGGAAGGGATAATTCCAGGGTGCCATGACCAGCACGGTACCATAAGGCTCTTTGTAGATCCAATTAGAAGCAGGGAAGTTCAGCAAAGTTCCTGCTACTCTTTCTGGTTTGGCCCACAGTTTCAGATATTTGCAAACAGAGTTCAGCTCGGCCAATACGAACTGAGTTTCTGCCAAAATTGTTTCAAATTTTGGTTTTTTGAAATCGGCATACAAGGCATCACAGATGGCATCTTCCTGACGAATTATTTCCTTTTGAAGCAATTTTAATGCCTTTATCCTAAAGGTCAGATCTTTGGTTTTTTGCGTTGAAAAGAACTGCCTTTGAGCCTCTATTTTCTGAGCGATTGAGTTTTGCATTCCCAAAAATAGGTATTTTTTTGCCGTAAGAACCATCAAATTAAACGGGAAAAGGCAACAATTATATGTATTGAATATGATAAATTATTGAGTATTAAATACCTGATATACAGATAAATAACTTTAATCTTATCCTATTGAATTTATACCAACATCTGATGTTTTTAAAAGCAGGGTTTTTAAACAAGTATCTTTGAAAACTATAGTATTTACAAGTAATACAAAGATTTTAGGGATAGATATACATGGAGTTAAACAAACACAGTAAGAATGTAACACAAGACCCGACGCAGCCTGGGGCTCAGGCCATGCTTTACGCCATAGGTCTTTCTGAAGATGATCTTAAAAAACCCTTGGTAGGTATTGGGAGTACAGGTTATGAAGGCAATCCTTGCAATATGCACCTCAATGACCTTTCCCAACATGTAAAAAAGGGATTGCGGGAAAAAGATATTATAGGCCTGGTCTTTAATACCATTGGAGTGAGTGATGGTATATCTATGGGAACTTACGGGATGCGATATTCCCTCCCTTCCAGAGACATTATTGCCGATTCAATGGAAACGGTAGTGCAGGCAATGAATTATGATGGCCTTGTTACGGTAGTGGGGTGTGATAAGAATATGCCTGGTGCTTTGATGGCAATGATAAGACTCAACAGGCCATCTGTACTGGTATATGGTGGCACCATAGCCTCCGGATGTTTAAACAACAAGAAATTAGATATTGTAAGTGCCTTTGAAGCCTGGGGAGAAAAAGTAGCCGGGACCATGAACGAGAAGGAATTCAAAAGCGTCATACAAAATGCTTGTCCGGGTGCCGGTGCCTGTGGAGGTATGTATACGGCTAATACCATGGCTTCGGCCATAGAAGCGCTAGGAATGGCCATGCCTTATAATTCTTCCAATCCGGCTGTAGGTCCTGAAAAAGAAAACGATTGTATTGAGTCTGGTAAGGCTATCCGCAACCTTATGGAGAATGACATAAAACCCAGTGATATCATCACCCGGAAGTCGTTGGAGAACGCCATCAGACTTATCACAGTAATGGGTGGATCTACCAATGCGGTGCTACATTTTCTGGCAATTGCCAAAGCTGCAGAGATAAGTTTTACTTTGGATGATTTTCAACATATAAGTGATACTACTCCCTTCCTGGCCGATCTAAAACCCAGTGGAAAATATTTGATGGAGGATGTACACCGGGTAGGCGGCACACCGGCGGTTATGAAGTTTATGTTAGAAAATGGGATGTTACATGGCGATTGCCTAACCGTCACAGGGAAGACAGTTGCAGAAAACCTTAAGAATGTTCCAGGATTAACCGAAGGTCAAGATGTTGTTCACTCCTTAGAAAATCCTATAAAAGAAACCGGTCACCTGCGCATCTTATATGGGAACCTTGCCACCGAAGGGGCTGTTGCAAAGATCACGGGAAAAGAAGGCTATCATTTTACAGGTCCGGCAAAAGTATTTGATGACGAATTTAAAGCCAATGCCGGAATTGGAAAAGGGTTGGTCAAAAAGGGCGATGTAGTGGTTATACGATACGAAGGACCAAAAGGCGGACCAGGAATGCCTGAAATGCTAAAACCTACGGCTGCCATTATGGGTGCCGGATTAGGGAAAGAAGTTGCTTTGATCACCGATGGTAGATTTTCCGGAGGAACCCACGGCTTTGTAGTTGGACATGTGTCACCAGAGGCTCAGGAAGGTGGCGTGATAGGATTACTCAACGATGGGGATATGATCACCATAGATGCTATAAAGAACAGTATTAGCGTAGCCCTGACAGATAAAGAAATAAACAAGAGAAAAGCTACCTGGAAACAGCCGCCTTTAAAGGTAAAAAAAGGAAGTTTATACAAGTATGCCAAAACAGTATCGTCTGCCTCTCAAGGATGCGTGACCGATGAATTTAATTAAAAGATCATTGCTATAAGACCCTGTCAAGGATGTTTATTTTGGGTCTCCTAGTTGTAAGATAAATTATATGGAAACGATTGAAAAAAACAAATCCACCACTAAGGTGCCTGCTAAACTAAGGATCAGCGGGGCCGAGGCTATTATTCATTGTCTTCTGGCCGAGGGAGTAGATCTAATCTATGGATACCCCGGAGGAGCAATTATGCCGGTTTATGATGAATTATACAAATTTCAGGACAAACTTACCCATATCCTGACCAGACATGAACAGGGGGCAACACATGCTGCCCAGGGATATGCCAGAGTTAGCGGGAAGGTTGGAGTTGCCATGGCTACTTCAGGACCGGGTGCAACCAATTTAGTTACCGGTCTGGCAGATGCCCAGATAGATTCAACACCAATGGTTTGTATTACTGGTCAGGTTCCAAGACATCTGTTAGGTTCAGATGCCTTTCAGGAAACTGATATCATTGGAATTTCTACTCCGGTAACCAAGTGGAATTATCAAATAACCAACGCCTCTGAAATTCCGGAGATCCTGGCAAAAGCCTTTTTTATTGCAAGATCTGGGAGACCAGGTCCAGTACTGATCGATATTACTAAAAATGCACAATTCGATGAACTCGATTTTCATTATGAGCATTGTAAGGGTGTGCGTAGTTATCAGCCAGTACCAAAGGTGAAGGAAGATGATCTTATTGCAGCCGCAGAATTGATCAACAATGCCAAAAAACCTTATATAGTCTTTGGACAGGGAGTGATCCTTGGGGAGGCAGAAGATGAGCTAAAACAGCTTGTGGAAAAAGCGGGTATCCCTGCTGC
Organism: uncultured Eudoraea sp.; assembly: GCA_965368835.1. GTDB lineage: Bacteria > Bacteroidota > Bacteroidia > Flavobacteriales > Flavobacteriaceae > Muriicola. Next base: position 4,272 of record CBDUON010000132.1, read on the forward strand.
CTGGACCATACTAGGCCTTTCTGCCATGAATACAGATCATCCGCTAAATGTTGGAATGGTAGGAATGCATGGAAATTATGGCCCCAACGTCCTAACAAATGAATGTGATTTGCTCGTGGCCATAGGGATGCGCTTTGATGATCGTGTAACAGGAAGTCTGGACACCTATGCCAAGCAAGCCAAGATCATACACATAGAAATAGATCCGGCTGAGATCAATAAAAATGTAAAGGCAGATATTCCACTTCTGGGCGATGCAAAGGAAACGCTTACCAAGCTGTTGCCCAAGATCAATAAGAATAGTCATGATGCCTGGTTAAATGAATTCAAAAAAAAGTACGAAGAAGAATACAAAGTGGTCATAGAAAAGGATCTGTTCCCAACCAAGGAAGGCCTTACGATGGGAGAGGTAATAGAAGAGATCAACAAAGCCACTAAAAACAAGGCGGTCATTGTCTCAGATGTGGGGCAGCATCAAATGGTTGCATGCCGATATGCAAAGTTCGCCCAGTCTAAAAGTAATATTACCTCAGGAGGATTAGGTACTATGGGATTTGCCTTGCCTGCTGCAATTGGCGCAAAAATGGGAGCTATGGAGAGGGAAGTTGTGGCTATTATAGGAGATGGAGGATATCAAATGACCATTCAGGAGCTTGCCACTATTTTTCAAAATAAAACACCCGTAAAGATCGTAGTCCTTAATAATGGACATTTAGGCATGGTTCGCCAATGGCAGGAGCTGTTTTTTGAAAGCAGGTATGCTTCTACTGTTATGACCAACCCCGACTTTGTAAAAATAGCCGAGGGCTACCATATAAAAGCACAACGGGTATCTGAACGGAAAAATTTAACCGCGGCAGTGCAGGAAATGATCGCTTGTAAAGAGCCTTATTTCCTGGAAGTAAAAGTGGAGATGGAAGACAATGTATTTCCAATGATCCCTTCCGGCGCTTCCGTATCAGATATCAGACTTAAATAAAAACCCGATGGAAAAAAAATGGTTCACCATCTCTGTGTATTCAGAAAATAACGTAGGATTGCTCAATAGAATATCTGGAATATTCTTAAAGCGTCACATTAATATTGAAGGTCTAAATGTTTCTAAATCAGAGATTGAACATGTTTCTAAATTCACAATAGTGATTTTCACTACAGAAGATTGGACCCGTAAGATCGTAGCTCAAATAGAGAAACAAATTGAAGTGATCAAGGCATTTTATCACACAGATGATGAGATCATTTATCAGGAATCTGCCCTGTTTAAAATAGCATCGCATTTGCTATTTGATGAACGACAGATACAGAACATCATAAAAGAGAGCAACTCACAGATCGTCACCGTTTCCAGAGATTTTTTTGTACTCGCAAAATCGGGCAGACGTCATGAAATTGATGACATGCACGACCTTTTAGAGCCTTTTGGGATATTACAGTTTGTGAGGACCGGCAGGATTGCGGTTACAAAGGCTGCTATGCCTATTACTGCTTTATTAAATGAATATGAAAACAACGATTAATACACTATAAATCAACTATTCGCATGACAAATTATTTTAACACCCTTTCATTACGAGATAAATTAAAGCAATTAGGGAAATGCCGTTTTATGGATACCAGTGAATTTACGGATGGGGTATCTGCTTTAAAAGGTAAGAAGATCGTGATCATAGGATGCGGGGCTCAGGGCCTGAACCAGGGATTAAATATGCGCGATTCAGGATTGGACATATCCTATACACTGAGAGAAGCTGCTATCAAGGAGAAAAGAGCCTCTTATGTAAATGCTACTGAAAATGGTTTTACCGTAGGAACATATAAAGAGTTGGTTCCCGGCGCTGATCTGCTGATCAATCTTACCCCGGATAAACAACATACAAACGTTGTGCAAACCGTAATGCCGCTTATGAAAAAAGGGGCAAC
>CBDUON010000133.1:0-6187 GCA_965368835.1 uncultured Eudoraea sp.
TAGAGTCGGCCCAACTAGATTATTACACCACTACCAAGAATGCCTATATGTACGGGCCTTCTACCATCACCGGTGACACCTATACCATCTATTGTGAAAGAGGATTCTACGATACCAAAGTAGAAACCGGTTATGGTATTAAGAACACCAAGATCAATTACAACAACAGGATCATAGAAGGAGACAGTGTCTATTTTAATAAAAAACGCGAATTCGCCTCGGCTACCAACAACATAACAGTGACCGACACTATCAATAATGGGTTAATAAGAGCCCATTATGCGGAAGTCTACAAGGCCAAGGATTCGCTGTTTGCAACTAAGAGAGCCGTATCTATTAGTCTGGTAGAACAAGATTCATTATATATCCACGGAGATACACTTATGGTAACCGGCAAGCCGGATGAACGAATTCTACGGGCTTTCAGGAATACAAAATTCTATAAGACAGATTTGAGCGGGAAATGCGATTCCCTTCATTTTGAACAAAAAACCGGGATCACCCAATTGATCCGAAATCCCATTTTGTGGAACATGGAGAACCAGATGACCGGGGATAGCATCCATCTTATCTCCGACATGAAAACAGAAAAATTAGATTCCCTCAAAGTAATTAACAACGCCTTTGTCATTTCTCAGGATACCATTGGAAAAGTGGGTTTTAACCAGGCTAAGGGAAAAGACCTTTTTGGGAAGTTTATAGAAAATGAACTGAAGATCGTAGATCTGGTAAAAAATACTGAGGTCATCTACTATATGTATAATGATGATGAAGAGCTCATAGGGATCAACAAGACCATTTGTAGTGCTATTCGTATGACCTTCGAAAATAGTGATATTGAGGATATCACATTTATTACGAATCCGGCAGGAGATATCTTCCCTGAAGAAGAGCTGCCAGAAAATAGCAGAAAGCTAAAAGGGTTTATCTGGAGGGGAGATGAACGCATACGGAGCAAAGAAGCCCTGTTTGATGACGACGACAACAACATACAACTCGTAAAAATAGAGGGAATAGACAATCCTATTGATACGGATGCAGATGCAAATACATCTGAAGTAGAAGAAAAAGCACGAGATTTTATCAATTCGTCTACCCCTAAAAAAGATCTGAACGGAAAAAGCATTCCCCCCACTACAAAATCGATCCCTCCAAAAAAGACTGGTGGAGACAAAAAACGCTATGAAGAAACAAAAGGAGAAGCAGATCTTAGTCCGGGATATTACTTAATAGCCAACGTGTTTAAAAAGGAGGAGAACTTCTCAAAATTTATGCGCATCCTATCGGACAGAGGCATACAGCCAAAATCCTTTTTCCGAAGTTTTAATCAGTACACCTATGTATATCTGGAGCGCTATGCTTCTGAGGCTGAAGCGGTAAAAGCACGAGATTCCCAATTCAATGGAAAATACACGGATGAAACATGGATATTCCGGGTATTAGACAAGTAAAACAGCTATGAAAAAGGATTTTTTTTCCTATCAGGCCCAAACCACCCCACATCCTCTTGCCATGGAGGTGTCTCATGCAAAGGGGAGCTATATCTATGATACGGAAGGTAAAGCCCATCTCGATTTTGTTGCCGGTGTATCTGCATGTAGCCTGGGGCATTGTCATCCAAAAATAGTTGCAGCCGTAGAGAAGCAGGCCAGAGAATATATGCATGTCATGGTCTACGGTGAATATATTCAGGGTCCGGCGGTGGCGTATTCAAAATTACTCGCAAGCCTTCTACCTAAACCTTTGGAGACCACCTATCTGGTAAACTCGGGAACTGAAGCGATTGAAGGGGCATTAAAGTTGGCCAGGAGATTTACCGGAAGATCACAGATCTTAGCCGCAAAAAACGCGTATCACGGGAATACGATGGGGAGCCTGAGTCTTATGGACTATGAAGAACGAAAAGCTCCATTTAGACCGCTGTTGCCAGATATCGGCTTTATTTCCTTTAACCAAAAGGAAGATCTGAACAAGATCACCAAAAAAACTGCAGCCGTTATTTTAGAGACCATTCAAGGGGGTGCCGGTTTTGTGCTTCCTGAAGACAATTACCTCATGGCAGTTAGGGAAAAATGCACTGCAATGGGAGCCCTACTGATCCTGGATGAAATTCAGCCCGGATTTGGGAGAACGGGGAAACTATTTGCTTTTGAACATTACAATATAATTCCGGATATTTTGGTCATCGGCAAAGGAATGGCAGGAGGACTACCTGTAGGTGCCTTTACGGCCTCCCATACAATGATGGCCACCTTAAAAGAAAATCCCATGTTGGGGCATATCACCACTTTTGGAGGGAATCCTGTGATTGCGGCCGCAGCACTGGCAACCCTGAAGGAAATAACTACTACCTCCTTAATACCTCAAACCAAAGAAAAGGAAGCACTATTCAGAGCCCAACTAAAACACCCATTGATCAAGGAGATCAGAGGGAAAGGACTAATGCTTACTTTGATCATGGAAAGTAGTGAGATTGCAAATGATTTAGTACTTTCGTGCGCCCAAAACGGACTTGTGCTGTTTTGGTTGCTTTTTGAAAAAAGAGCGGTACGTATCACCCCTCCACTGACGATTTCTGAGGACGAAATTGAAAAGGGCTGTGCGGTGATTTTAAAGGTATTAAATAGCTTCCAACAATAAGTTGTTAACTATTTTGTTAATAATATAGCCCCTGCACGGAGATAAAGGTAGTATTAAAAACTATTTTTAAGTCCATAGATTAACCAAGTATTTTCTTATGGCGTTAGATCCTAACGAGAAACCGCATCAGCCCATTACAAAGTTCGAATCCATGCTCAAGACAGATGATGTCTACTTCTTCGATTCCGAAGATTTTGAAGACATTATCCACTACTACTTGAACAACGGAAAGATCTCTCTGGCTAAGAAGGCAATTAAGATAGGCTTACAGCAACACCCCGAATCTATGGAACTTAAGCTCTTAGATGTTGAAGTTCTGGTTTTTGAGAACAACCTGGAAATGGCGGAAAAAATCCTGGATAATTTACAATTGCTAGACAGTACCAATGAAGAGATCTATATTCAAAGAGCCAACATCTATTCCAAGAAAGACAACCATGAAGCGGCAGTAGTTCTCTTAAATAAGGCACTGGAAATGACCGAGGAAAGCTTTGACATTTATGCGCTCTTAGGCATGGAATATCTTTTTATGGACGATTTTGAACGGGCAAAGACTCATTTTATGAAATGTGTGTCTTTTGATGAACAAGACTATTCCTCCCTCTATAATGTGATCTATTGCTTCGAATTCCTGGAAGATTATGAAGGAGCCATTCAATATTTGAATGATTACCTGGAACGAAATCCGTACAGTCAGGTAGCGTGGCATCAACTGGGGAAACAGTACTTCACTATCAAAATGTTTGAAGAGGCCCTGGCTGCTTTTGATTTTGCTATTATCGCTGATGATACCTTTATAGGTGCCTACTTTGAAAAAGGAAAGGTCCTTGAGAAATTAGGGAAGTACAATGAGGCCATTGAAAACTACGAAATTACCATCAAAATAGATGATCCCACCTCTCATGCTTACCTCCGTATAGGAAAGTGTCATGAAAAGTTAAATAATTACGATCTCGCCAAATTCTATTTTTACCAGACCGTACATGAGGATCCTTTGTTAGACAAAGGCTGGCTTGCTATCACTGATTTTTATTTTAAAAATAAAAAATATGACAGGGCGCTGTATTACGTCAATAAAGCCATCAATATAGACGGTGAAAATGCGAAATACTGGAAGAAATGTGCCCGTATCCATGCCGCTTTAGAACATTATGATGAAGCCGATTTTGCTTATAAACAAACAGTAGATCTTGGAAATTACGAATTAGATACTTGGCTAAACTGGGCCGAAGTGGTTACTCAAAACCAGGACCCGGAAGCAGCTATACAGATCCTGCTGCAGGGCTTGGAATTCTATCCGGACAAGGCGTTGATCCAATATAAAATGGCCGGACTGTATCTAATGGCGAATGACCTTGTAAAAGCACAATACCGCTTTAAAAAAGCTCTTAAACAAGACTTCGATCATTTGCGCTACTTTAAGGAAGAATTCCCCACTTTTTACGACTCTGTCTGGGCACGTAATATAATAGCAAGTATCCAGAAGGCTTCCGACTAAAAAAACTATTTTTGTTTTTTTAATTTCTATGGGAGATCGTTCATTACTTCAATATTTTATCGTTACCCTAAAGGGTATTGCTATGGGAGCAGCCGATGTTGTTCCGGGAGTCTCCGGTGGCACCATTGCTTTTATCTCAGGGATCTATGAAGAATTGATCACTTCTATCAACCAGATCAATTTTTCACTTCTTAAGACGCTACGCACTCAGGGAGTAGCCGCTATGTGGAAACAGGTCAATGGCAATTTTCTGGTATCCCTTTTTCTCGGTATCGCCATCAGCGTTATTACCCTGGCTAAACTCATCAGCTGGCTACTGGTAAATCAGCCAGTGTTGTTGTGGTCCTTCTTCTTTGGCTTGGTCATCGCCAGTATTATTGTAGTGGCAAGGGCCATTGAAAAATGGAATGTGGCCGCGTTCTTTATGTTAGCGTTGGGAGCCGCCGTAGCATATTATATAACCCAATTACCTCCGGTAGAAAATACGGAAAGCCTTCCTTATCTTTTCCTTTCGGGGGCGCTTGCTATTTGTGCCATGATACTGCCGGGGATCTCCGGCGCTTTTATCCTGGTCTTACTAGGGTCTTATAAAACCATTTTAGATGCAGTGCATGAGCGAGATTTTGCCATAGTACTTACCGTTTTTGTCGGGGCAATATTTGGACTTTTGTCCTTTGCGCGACTCCTGAAATGGATGTTTCAGCATTATAAAAATATCACCCTTGCACTATTAACCGGATTTATCATTGGCTCTCTTAATAAAATATGGCCCTGGAAGGTAGTACTGGAATCAAAGATCTTCGATGGGAAGATCATTCCCATCCTGGAAGAAAACGTCTCCCCTTTCGCCTACCCCGGTGAGCATCAACTTCTCTGGGCAATTTTGCTGGCTATCCTTGGATTTTCGCTTATTTTTATACTAGAAAAGCTTGCTTCTAAAAAATAAGGCCCCTTATCATGCATCAGCCCAGATCCTTTATTGATAAAGTATTCCTGATTATCAAGGGATTGGCCATGGGTACCGCCAACAAAGTTCCTGGAGTCTCAGGGGGCATTGTAGCCTTTGTGGCAGGTTTTTATGAGGAATTCATCTATTCCCTTCAAAAGGTCAATCTAAAGGCTTTTAAATTACTTTTTAACGGCAGATTTAAAAGCTTCTACCGCTATGTAAACGGGCAGTTTCTATCCCTACTAATTTTTGGAATGCTGGTGAGCTATTTTAGTGTCTCCAAGCTCCTCGATTATTTTCTGGAGCACAATGAACTATATGTTTGGGCCACTTTCTTTGGGATGATCATTGGCTCTATTTATTTTATCGCCAAAGATTACAAACACTGGAACAATAAAACCATCTTCTACGGGATCATTGGACTCGTAGTGGGTATTTCCATTAGTTTTTTAAGTCCGGCGAAAGAAAACGACAACCTTTTCTTTATCTTTTTGTGCGGCATGATCAGTGTTTCGGGTATGACCCTTCCCGGTCTTTCCGGGTCATTTATTCTGATTCTGCTGGGGAATTATGTCTTGCTGCTGGTAGACTCCGTCAATGCCTTGTTTGATACATTTGCGGAGGTAATTCAGGGAGATTTTGGATTCACCTCCAATCAGGAGCGCTTAGACACTTTAAAAATATTAGTGGTCTTTACCCTGGGTTCTGCTACCGGCCTGGTAACCTTGTCTCATATTTTGGGATACGTGCTAAAGCATTTCAGGCATATTACTACCGCTGTCATCATTGGATTTATTACAGGTAGCCTGGGGGTGGTTTGGCCATGGAAACGCACTATATTTGTGCTGGACGATCTTGGGAAACACGTGCTGGACAGCAATGGCGATGAGATCATCAAGAATTATGAGCGGTTCCTGCCTAATTTAAACCAGGCAGATACCTGGTGGGCTTTGGTCTATATTGTACTTGGCATAGCAACCCTGATAGCTTTAGAGTGGTATGGAAAAAACAGAACAAAAACATAGTTACGGTTTACTGGGACGCGATATCTCCTATTCCTTTTCCAGGGGATATTTTAGAGATTTCTTTCAAAAAGAAGG
>CBDUON010000134.1:0-6159 GCA_965368835.1 uncultured Eudoraea sp.
TCATCAGACTGTGTGAGTTGTCATCAGCAAGACTACGATCAGACCAGTAATCCGAATCATACCGCTGCCAACTTCCCAACAGACTGTGTAGCTTGTCATACCACAAATCCTGGCTGGATGCCTGCCGAGTTTGATCATGACGGCCAGTACTTCCCCATTTACACTGGGAAACACAGGGAAGGAGAAGTCTGGAATGACTGTGTAGAATGTCATGCAAATCCATCAAATTATGCCGACTTTACTTGTTTTACCTGCCATCTTAAACCGGAAATGGATGACAAACACAAGGATGAAAACGGATATGAATATGTGAGTGCCACTTGTCTGGAATGCCACCCGGACGGCAATAATTAACATTAAATGAAGTACGCCCCCCAATTCTTCATCTTCTTTTTGATCTTTACTTCGTACCTGCTAGGACAAGAAGCGGGGCCTGCCATGGAAGGGATCGTTTCTTTTGTCACCACGAATAATGTCTATGTTAAATTTGCAGATACAGAGTCCATTTTAATTGGTGACAGCCTTGAATTATTGAGCTCCAATACATCATGCCTAATAGTAAAAAGTAAATCTTCTACCTCATGTGTGTGTATTGTTGTAGAAGGATGTACTATTAACAAGGGAGATACAGTGTTATTCACTCCTAAACTTGCTTCGGAACCCGATGTATCAGAAGAAGAGGTCATTACTTCAGAAAAAGACAAGGATATGTTTCGTTTAGCCTCTGCGCCATTAGAAGAAGAAATAGAGGAGGAATTGATCTATAAAGAAAATATTAGGGGAAGTGTAGCGGCCTCTAGCTATAGTACCCTCTTTAGTGACAGGAGCGATCTCCACCGTATAATGACGCAAATGTCTGTGAATGCAAATCATATTAACAATTCCAGATTCTCGGCCAATGCCTACATCAATTACAGACAGATCATTGATGAACCAGAAAGCAGTTCGCTTACTCAAAATAATTTTGTGCGCATCTACAATCTGGGGGGCCGCTTTGATGCCACTCCAACACTGTCCTTTACCCTTGGACGAAATATAAATCCAAAAATGTCATCGGTAGGTGCAATTGATGGTTTGCAGGTAGAAAAATATTTTGGGAAAAGCTACGTAGGGATCGTTGGTGGGTTTAGACCCGATATTTTCAATTATGGATTTAATGCCGATCTGCAACAATACGGAGGGTATTTTGGCACAACAACAAATAGTCAAACCTTTCGCTCGGAAACGACCATAGGATTTATTGAACAACGCGGTAATGGGGATATAGACCGGCGTTATACTTATCTGCAACATACCGGAACACTTTTTAAAGATTTAAACCTGTTTGTGAGCGCAGAACTGGATATCTTCAGTAAAGTAAATTTTACCACTAAAAATGATCTGCGTTTAACCAATCTTTACTTTTCTGCCCGCTACAGATTTAATAGAAAAGTAAATCTAATGGTGTCATACGACTCCCGGAAAAGGATCTTGTATTATGAAACCTTTCAAACAGATATTGAACGTTTATTGGATGAGGACATTGCCCGCCAGGGAGTACGTGCCAGGTTAAGCTTCAGACCTGTGAAATACGTAAATGCCGGACTCAGTTATGGCAAGCGTTTTCAGAGCGATGAGCAAAATCAATCAGAAAATATGAATGGATACGTTACTTTCTCCAGGCTACCACAGGTGGGAGGTCGATTAAACCTATCCTACAACAGAAATACTTCTAGTTACCTGGAAAGCAATATCGCTTCTGTAAGGCATTCCAGATCACTAACAAGGAACAACCGTTTAAATGCCGATTTTTATTATCGTTATGTACATTATAAATACACGAATCTATCGGATCCGTTACAGCAAAATTATTTCGGTACCAGTCTTTCGTATAACTTAACTCGAAATTTACTCTTGAGTATCTCGGGAGAGTTAACTACTTTCAACGAAGAAAATAATTATAGGATCTATACCCGTATCGTTCAGCGTTTTTACCGAAAAGCAAAAAAATAGCAAATGAAAGCTCTAACAAAATGTTTATTTATCACCATTCTATTCATAGCAGCCAGTTGCAATAATGGACCAAAAGTTATTGAGCCGGTAACCAGCAGTGATTTAAATGAAAATACGGATCCCTGGCTTATTAAAGATCCTTCAATTACGGTCACAGAGACCGAAAAGAAATCCTTTAATGAAGATCTGCATAGGGTAAGTGTATTAGAGGTACTGCCAACAGAACGTTATGTTTATTTGCAAGTACAGGAAGGGCAAGATATTTTTTGGATCGCGACGCGTAAAATAGATGTGTCTAAAGGAGAAGTTTATTTTTATCGCAATGGATTGCTGAAAACAAATTTTGAGAGTAAAGAATACAACAAAACCTTCGATGAGATCTACCTTGTATCAAGCTTAGTCGCAGAAGACCATTCCAAACATATATCTCAGCAGAATTCCCCGGTTGAGATCAAAAAAGAGCCGGTTAAAACTCCTAAAAAAGAGGATATTCCAACGCATACCGAGAAAAACATTCAGCACAAAGGTACTATCAGTATTGCTGAATTAGTAAAGGATCCTAAAGCGTATGAGGGACATACCGTTCAACTTTCAGGAATTTGTTTTAAAGTAAACCCGAACATAATGGAAAGGAACTGGCTGCATCTAAAAGATGGAAGCCAGGATGATTTCGATCTTGTCATTACCAGTAACAGCTTTGTTCCAGAAGGGACTCAAATTACTATAAAAGCTACGGTCGCACTTAACCGTGACTTTGGTGCCGGATATACCTATGATCTTATTCTGGAAAATGGGATATTAGTTCAGTAAGCTTGTAACTGTTATGATATGCCGGGAATTTTTCTTCTTTTATAGTAGGCCATAGCGCTTATTGCCAAAATAGACAAAACCACAATATACACCCAGTTAGGAATTGGTACGGGATCACCGGTTGCGTATGAATGCAACCCTGAGAGATAATAATTTACCCCGTAGTAGGTCATGATCACTGAGGCTAAACCAAAAATGGTCGCGACATTAAAAGCAAAAAGTCCTCTTAGTTTTGGAATCAATCTCATATGAAGAATAAAAGCATAAACAAGAATGGTTACCAGGGCCCAGGTCTCTTTAGCATCCCAACCCCAATAGCGGCCCCATGATTCATTGGCCCAAACACCACCTAAATACGTGCCAACACTTACCATAAACAAACCTCCAATTAAAGTCATTTCACTGATATAACTCATTTCGGTAATAATATTCTTGATCCTGGTTTTATTGGTCTCTTTTAAAAATACCATTAGGATCAGATTAATGAGACCAATGATGGCCCCCAGCATTAGAAAGCCATAGCTCCCGGCTTCAAGGGAAACGTGAATAGTTAACCAATACGATTTTAAAACAGGTACCAAGGGTGTAATTTCAGGATCTAAAAAACTCAGGGTGGACACTAATAATATAGTGGAAGCCAATACCATAGTTGCTGCAAGGCCACCAAAGGATCTTCTTGTAAAGAGTATGCCCGCAAGAGTAGATGTCCAGGCTATATAGATCATGGATTCGTACCCATTACTCCAGGGAGCTCTGCCGGAAACATACCAGCGCAACCCTAAACCAAGGGTATGGAATAAAAATCCGGCCAAAACCAATCCAAACAATACGAGGTATGCCTTGTTAAGGTTCATTTTTGGTTTAAACACAGAAACAAATAAAAAGAATAAAAATCCTATGCCTAGAAGGGCATAGAGCCCTGCCAGTCTATTGAACACATTCAATTTGTTAAGAAAGATCTCGGATTTTATTTCCGCATTAGTTGGAACAACCTCACCTCCATTTTTTACCTGATAATCTTTTAATTCAGCCAGAAGATGATTTGCCTGTTTGTAATCCTTAGAATTCATCGCTTCCCGCAAGGCTGCCTGATAATTCGTAAAAAATCCTTCGGCTATCCCCGGTACTTCCCCTTCTGTATGTACATGATTATGACCATGGGTAGATTCCCATGTATTGTTAGGATCATTGGGTATGGGTACCATTTTTAATAAAGAACCAGAAAATACCATGCTCATTATATTGACCCGTTCATCTATCTTTAACAATTCCTTTTCCAGAACACCCCTGTCTATGGGTTCCAAACTGTATATTCTTCTAACCTCATCCCGCAATTTATAAGAACCATCCTGAGCAAAGAAGTCGGCATATGCAGCGTAATCCCCTGCCACGCTCAACATTCGATGGATCTCTTTATGGTCTCCCAATTTAACAACCGCCACATGATACCAGTCGCTATTATTGGCAAACATTCCCAGTAGGATCTGATCTGCATTCAGACCGTGAAGACTTTCTTTCCTCGCCAATTTGCGCATCACTTCCCTGGATAAGGTATGAATAGGTTTCATTCTGCCTTTAAAATCCTGAACGGCCAATTCACTAAATTGTTTGGCATGATCCGCATCCACAGTTAATTCAGGCCCATTTTCCAGAAGAGTTGATTGTGCCTGGACAGAAGTAGCTGTAAGAGAACATAAAAGTACTATTGAGGTAAGCCCTTTCTTTCTAAGTTTTCCAATTTTTTGACTCAGATCATAAAATCTGGTTTTCTTGCTAAAAAGCGTCATGATCATCCCGAGGGTCAACAACGCATACCCTACATAGGATATCCAGGTGCCCCAGAAATCATTATTTACACTTAAATAGGTGCCTTTCTCATCCTTGTCAAAAGAAGATTGAAAGAATCGATAGCCCTGATAATCCAATATGTTATTCATAAATATCCTGTAATCCATGGAAACCTCATTTGGCTTGTCTAAAACAGTAACCTCACTGGCATAGGACGATGCACTGTTGGTTCCGGGATATTTTTCCATAATAAATTTGTTCAATCGAATATAAAAAGGCACCTCAACTACCTTAGCCCCGTAACTTGCAGTAATAGAAAGATCCTTAAATTGTAAGGTCTCAGGGCGACCTTCATAACCCTTATTCCCATATAGATAAAATTCTCTCGAATCATTATTCACAGACACTTCCATTAAAAGAGATGTGACACTTTCATTTTTAACTTTTGGGTCTTCCGAGGTCATTTGCACAACGGCATTTGGTTTGTATTCAGAAAACACAAAATTATTTGGCCCATCTCTGTGCAGAGCGCGCAAAGCAAGCGGGGTATTGGAAGCATCTGGAAAGATAGTATCTGTTTTTTGAGTGGCCATGACGGTTCTGATGAGCACCCTGTCTGTGTTCATAAACAAGTTGCCATTCTCCATGATTATATTAATAGCGCCTGCCACAGCTGCCTCATTAAAATTGTAAATAAGGTTTCGTATTCGCTTGGTTTCACCCATACTAATAAAGTACTCCTCCCTCCCATTTGGCCCTGCCACAACTAACTTCAGTGTAGGTTTCCCTTGTATACTCACTACCATTTCTTTGGTAGGATTCGGGATAAAATCCTTCACCCGTATCTCAATAAGGTCGTCTTTAATAAGATAGGATTGGTTCCATTTATTATTGCCCAGGGAAGCAAAAAGTACTGCCTCATCAAATTCATATACCTGACCGGCTTTCTCTACTTTAAATTTTAGATGTGCATCGGAAGAGAGGAACTGATTACTAGCCTCGTTCTCCCTAATATGCATTATTCCTTCAAAACCCCAATACCTTGTAACACCAGCCCCAATAAGAATAATAATGATGGCAGAATGAAAGAGCAGTAGTGCCCATTTCTTTTGCTGTATCATCCTGAACTTAATGATGTTTACCAAGATGGTTCCCGCAAAGAGAACCAAAAGAAGTTCGAACCAGGCCGATTTAAAAATGACTTTTTGGGCTGCGCTGGTACCATAATCGTTCTCAATAAATGTCGCAATACCAATGGCCGATGCAAATGTGAGCAAGTAGAAGCCTGCAGCTTTGGTAGAAAATAGAATAGAGATAGCCTTTGAAATATAGGATCTTAATTTGTTCATATAATAAGAAGTGTAGACCTAATAAAGGTATGACTTTGTTCCTTATAAACGGACTAGAAACAATTACCGTATAATCCTGGTATTGGAATTAAGTATACCATTCCCCACTGTGATTATTGAAGAATTATCATTTGAGATCATTCGGCTTATATTTGTAATTCACTTTTTAGTTTATACTCATTAACAAGAATCTTCCACACTGGGCTATTTTTACAGAAAC
>CBDUON010000135.1:0-6105 GCA_965368835.1 uncultured Eudoraea sp.
AAACGGCATTGCCAATTTCCAGAGGTACTATGGAGATGAAGGATAATAAAGTGATTGTCTTAGTAGATTAACGACAAAGTTTTCAAAAAGAGTTTTACAATACAATTAGATACCAATCCCTCCCATCGGATTGGTATTTTTTTTTGGTGGTGAATCCACAAGCCAAATGAGCATTTAAAGATCTTTTGTTTCTTCCATCTACTTCTGTAACGATCAATTCGAAAGATGAGCTGAGAGATTTTTTCATGGTCTTGTATAGTTCTCTAAAAACACCTCTTCCCCGGTATGATTTATCAATGCATATTTGCCCCATAACAATAAAGGATTGTTCTTTTGGAAGTACCTCCCTGATTTTTTCGAACATGGAGTACAGGATGGGGATCTCTTTTGAAAAGTTAGGATGCATACAAAGTGCATACCCAATGACCTTCCCTTTATCCTTTGCAATGATATGAGGGCATAGATCATTCATTCTCTCCAACAACTCAAACGTATGTGAAATGGTAACAAAACCTTCCTTTTCAATCTCTTTTTGCGTTAGATGAGTAGGTAGGTTCTGTTTCTGAAGCACAAGAATTTCTTCCAGTTCTTCTTTAGTACGTACACGGGTATACTCAATTGCCATGTTAAACAGGAATTTTTAAGTAGCTCTTTCCACAAAGGAAGATAACATTTATTGTTGTAAATGCTACATTTGTGGCATGACAGGGCTACCAAAGAAATTGAATCAAAAACTTCAGGAACGCAGTACAAAGAATGCACTTCGTGAATTACAGGCTGGTTCAAACAAAGTCGACTTTGTATCAAACGACTATCTGGGACTGGCCAGGAATGCAGGAATTTTTCATGGAGCCCAAAAATTATTACTAGACCGGGGAATCATTCAAAATGGATCTACAGGTTCCAGACTTCTTTCCGGGAATAGTGCCTTGTACGAGGAAACT
This sequence comes from uncultured Eudoraea sp., assembly GCA_965368835.1. Lineage (GTDB taxonomy): Bacteria > Bacteroidota > Bacteroidia > Flavobacteriales > Flavobacteriaceae > Muriicola. Next base: position 945 of record CBDUON010000135.1, read on the forward strand.
GAGCAATATATTGCAGCATACTATAAGGCAGAGGCAGCCTTGATATTTAATTCTGGGTATGATGCAAACCTGGGATTCTTTTCATCTGTACCTCAAAGGACAGATGTGGTGGTCTTTGATGAATATATCCATGCCAGCATGCGCGATGGTATCCGGATGGGAACAGCCAAGAGTCTGAAATTTAAACACAATGACCTCAATGATCTTGCCCTCGTTCTTCAAAGAGTCAGAAAAAATTCAGAAGAAGAGGTCGAATGCTATGTGGTTACAGAAGCTGTCTTTTCTATGGATGGAGATAGTCCGGATGTGGAGGGACTCACATCGCTTTGTAAGAAATATAGATGTAAACTGATTTTGGATGAAGCCCATTCAATACCAGGAGTAGATACCACCGTAGAGAATCAATACACAAAAGAATTAAAAGACGAAGTGCTGTTTGCGCGGATCGTTACCTTTGGAAAAGCCATGGGAGTGCAGGGATCCGCTATTTTGGGGAGTAATGACCTAAAGAGCTATCTCCTCAATTTTGCCAGAAGTTTTATATATACAACAGCCTTGCCATCTATGACCGTTGCCTCCATCCTAATCGCTTTTCAATTAATTGAAACTGCGGAAGTGCTGGAACAAAAGAAAAGCTTAAAGGAAAATATTCTGATTTTTATCCAGGAAAGAAATAATCTAAAGCTAGACATTTCCTTTATTCCTAGTACCTCTGCAATCCATTCCTGTATTGTTCCGGGGAACTCAAATGTGAAGAAGCTCGCTGCTGTTTTACAAGAGAATGGATATGATGTTCGGCCCATTCTTTCACCTACCGTTCCTGAAGGTCAGGAACGCCTTCGATTTTGCCTTCATAGTTACAATACAGAGAGAGAAATAAAGGAAGTATTGAGTATATTGGCTAGTTCTATTAATACAGAGATTTATGTCTGATAAATTCTATACCCTTGGTGCCTTTGAATTCCCTGCAGATGTTCAGGTAATTAAAGGCAGGCTCGAATCCGAAGGGATCTATGTGTATTTAAAGGATGAAAACTTCCTTAATACAGATCCTTTGGTAAGTCAGGCTATAGGCGGGGTTAAACTACAGGTATATACCAAGGACAAGGATAAGGCCTTAGCCATCTATGATGAATTCAGGAGGTATGCCATAGATGATGAAGGAAACCCTGTTACCTGTCCTAATTGTAAGGCACAGCGTTCTGAGGTTTATTACGCAAGGAAAGGGATCTTTAATAAGCTGTTTCCCTTTTTTGAAAAGAAAAAATACAAATGTCTGAACTGTCAGATGATCACCCAACCTTCCTGACCCATGAAACGAATCTTTGTTACAGGTATTTCCACGGAAGTAGGGAAGACCATTGCTTCTGCTATAATTACTGAAGCCCTGGAAGCAGATTACTGGAAGCCCATTCAGGCGGGAGACCTGGAGTATTCAGATAGTCATAAGATCGCGCAACTGATCAGCAATAAGAAAACGGTCATCCACAAGAATAGTTATGCACTGAAAACGCCCATGAGCCCACATGCAGCGGCCAGTATAGATGGAATAAACATACAATTAGATCAAATTAAAGAACCCCAAACGGCTAATCATCTGGTTATTGAGGGTGTAGGCGGACTTCTGGTTCCTATCAACCAAAAAGAGACCGTTCTAGATCTTATTAAACCAACCTATAAGGTGGTCATCGTCTCCCGGCATTATTTGGGAAGTATAAACCATTCCCTTCTAACTATTGGATGGTTAAAGGATAGAGGGTTTAATGTATCTATTCTATTTAGTGGAGAGGAACACCCCACTACGGAAGAGATTATTTTATCAAAAACCGGGATTTCATGCATAGGACGAATTAATGAGGAGCAGAGTTTTGATGCTGAGCTTATCAGTAAATACGCAATTCAATTCAGGGAAAAGTTAATGGCCCTTTAATCGCGTAAATATCTCCGCCCTGTCTAAGCTTGTTGAAAGCCTGTAATGATCTGAAAGATAAGTTCTCACATAGGCATCTTCGTCCACAAATTCCTTATCGAACACTAATTTATTCATCCTGGTAACAACTGTTTTAGGTTGAATACTATCCATAAGATATTCCAACTCTGCCATAGACGTTTTCCTTGGATTCTTAAAATAGGGGAAAAGGTTGGTTCTGCATATATTGCTCGGATGAGTGGCCGCTTTAGTTGGGGGGGAGGCATCCAGAAGCCAATATCCAATATGGTACTCAAAAAAAAGGATGTCTTTAGAATCCAATCCATTGGCAAGAATATACTCCGGCACTCTAATTCCCTCACCATTAAAATAAGTGCCATGCGCCACTTTATTCTTAACAATAGCATAGTATTCCTTATAGGATTCTACCGGAATTAAAAAAGCCAGGACTATAACAATGGGGTAGTATTTCTTTTTAAGAACTGCGGTATTCGCAAGAACAATCCCAATTAACACTAATAACATGGGGTAGAGTTGCATAAGGTAATGTCCATTCACTTTTCCACTCTTAAAAAAGGAAAATACAACACCGGCAATAACTACTATTAGTAATAATATAGAGGGATCTTTAATGTTGAGCCACTTTTTCTTCCAGCTTAAAACACCAGCTGCAAGGAGTATAATGCCCAAGGGAAGAACTTTTAATATGGAGGTCTGAAGGGTTTTGGCATAGGCCAAAGGTGCCAGGATCACAGAATCTGTCCAAAGCTGTAGCATGCCATCCAGGGCATAGGGTAAGGCCGTTAACAGAATGATCAGTCCAATTCCAGATCCCATGATCGTCATTCTGCTTAGACCCTGAAATAGTTGTTTTTTGACGAAACCTCTACTGACAAAAAATATGGCGATACCAAGAACTGCATAAGCAAGGTTAAGCTTCATCATTAATGAAATGCCTATTAAAACACCGGCAATAAAAAACCATTTCTTACTAGTGTACTTGACAAGAATAAAGAGGGCAGGCGTAAAAAAAAGCATGCTGAGATGCTCAGACATTACCCCCTGGAGGCTGCCAAAGAGGCTCAGTAAATACACACAACTAATAGCCGCCCAGTATCCTACAACTGTAGATTTAATTTCTTTCCCAATTTTAAAGGTAAATAAGGCTATAATGGCTACTGCCAGGGCACCGACTAACCTGATGGCAATAAAACTCTTGCCAAAAATATAGATGATTGCAGCAAAAAACAGGTAAACAAGAGGCGGTTTTAGATCCCATAATTGGGTATATGGCAAGTAGCCATCAACCCATGACTGGGCCATTAGAATAAAGGTACTCTCATCCCTGTCTATATAATCCCTGAAAAAAAATGGGAGGCGTATCAGGACCGAAATAAGTGCCAGCCATAGAAAAACCTTTCGATCGTTCAGTTTTTCATAGTTAGGAGTGAGAGATGTTATAACTTTGCCTGGCATGTTCATAGGGAATTTCCCCTACCCTGCAAGATAGATAATTAGATGTTCCCCTAAAATAGTGGTCTTGAAGAAACTTTCGGAAAGAGATAAAAAGTATGTGTGGCACCCTTTGACTCAGCACAAGCTACATCCCAATATGCTGGGTATTAAAAGTGCATCTGGGGCCATCTTGGTTGATGAGGACGGAAAGGAATACATAGATGGTATTGCTTCATGGTATACAGCTATGTACGGGCATTGCAATCCGAGTATTACCAAGCGTGTAGCTCAACAAATGCAGGTATTAGATCAGGTAGTGTTTAGTGGCTTTACGCACGAACCCGCCGTTGCCCTTTCTGAGGCACTTATGGAAGTGCTGCCTTCTAATCAGGAAAAGCTCTTTTTTTCAGACAATGGTTCTACGGCCACCGAGATAGGGATCAAAATGGCCTTGCAGTATTTTTATAACAAAGGGGAAGAACGGACCGTAATGCTTGCTTTTGAGGAGGGGTTTCACGGGGATACATTTGGTGCTATGTCGGTTTCAGGTTTGTCTGCCTACAACGGACCTTTTGAACAACACTTTATTGAGGTAGAAAGGCTCCCGGTACCCACCTCAGAAAATATAGAAGGGATACTTAAGGATCTAGAAAAAAGATTACAAAAAAAGGACATAGCAGGCTTTATTTATGAACCATTGGTTCAGGGAGCTGCCGCGATGAAAATGCACCAGGCTGAGCATCTTTCCAGAATTCTTGAAATATTAAAATTAAATGGTGTTATAACTATCGCAGATGAGGTAATGACTGGTTTTGGGAAGACCGGAACGTATTTTGCCTCTGATCAGGTGTCTGAAAAACCAGACATACTATGTCTTTCTAAAGCCCTTACCGCAGGCTTATTACCCATGGCCATTACCAGCTGTACCAAAGAGATCTATGATGCCTTTTACAAGGATGAGATTGTCAAAGGTTTTTTTCACGGGCATACCTATACGGCAAATCCATTGGCATGCACAGCTGCCCTGGCAGCACTGGAGCTTTTACGCTCAAAGGAAATTCAGGCACACATAGTGAGAATAATAAAAAGCCATCAAGAATTTGACATAATCCTAAAGAAGCACCCTAAGGTAGCACGTACAAGACAGCAGGGTATTATATATGCCTTAGATCTGAAAACAAAAACAGATAGGTACGGTACTTTACGAGACCGACTATTTATGCACTTTATGGAACAGGGTGTTTTTTTAAGACCTCTTGGAAGTACCGTCTATATACTACCTCCGTATATTATTTCTGATTCCCAATTGCAAAAGATATATACTTCAATTTTAAGCGCTTTAGATCTTGTTGAATAAACAAAGACTGATTGCTGCAGTATTAATAGAAAGGATTTATAACCAACATAGGATGAAAGAGAAGCAGAACAAGTATTTTTGTGTCAAAGTCTAAGCTTGTTGATCAATCCTATATCTATTGTGTCTATATATTCCCTCTCAGCTCTGGGCGAGGGAAAGGAGGAGGTTTGGAAGGCATACCTCTCCCGTAATCATGCACTCACGGAGCGCATTTTCAATGAAGAATCCACCTTTATTGCTCCATTATCAAAAGAAAATAAAAATAAAATTGTTAAGCTTCGAATTGCGAATCCCGAATACAAAAAATTAGATGATACTGTCTTATTTGCCTTGTATGTAGCTCGTAATGCAATGACATCAGCGGGCTGGAAAAATGAAAAGGCAATAGGTGTAAACATAGGTTCTTCCCGTGGTGCTAC
>CBDUON010000136.1:0-6072 GCA_965368835.1 uncultured Eudoraea sp.
ATCCATCCGTTTAGATACCTTTAGTAAAAATGAACGAAATCAGCGTTTTTATGAGGCCCGTGGCTACCAAAGACTTGGCTCCATCTATTTTCCGAAACAAAGTATACATCCCTTTTATTGTTACGAACTAGTGCTATAATTCCCATTTTTTGAAAACCGTTGTATCATTTAAGACCATTAACAAATTAGCCATTCCGGCCACCATTGCCGGCATTGCGGAACCGATTCTATCCATAACAGATACAGCAATTGTAGGGAACATTCCTGTTAATGGCCTGGAATCTCTTGCGGCCGTAGGGATTGTAGGAGCTTTTTTATCCATGCTTATTTGGATCCTGGGTCAGACCCGTAGTGCAATTTCTGCCATCATTTCCCAATACCTGGGGGCAGGAAAACTGAATCAGGTGGCCAACCTACCGGCCCAGGCCATATGTCTCAATCTGCTTCTTAGTATCCTGATCCTGGTTGCCACCATCTTTGTAGTAGAAGATATTTTTATGCTGTTAAATGCCAAAGGCAAGATCCTGGAATTTTGTATCTCTTATTATTCTATCAGGGTCTGGGGCTTTCCCCTCACACTATTGGTATTTGCCATCATGGGCATTTTTAGAGGCTTACAAAATACCTACTGGCCAATGATGATTGCCATCGTAGGAGCTGTACTAAATATTGGCCTCGATTTTGCCCTGGTGTATGGCATCGAAGGGTTTATTGAGCCCATGTATATTGAAGGTGCTGCCTGGGCCAGTCTTATAGCACAAGGTGTTATGGCGATAATGGCATTGTATCTTCTTATCACCAAAACCAATATTTCACTTATACCAAGACTTCCATTACATCCGGAACTGGGCAGATTGGTGGTGATGAGCCTAAATTTATTTGTTCGTGCAGTAGCCCTGAATATTACATTGATACTGGCCGTTAGGGAAGCTGCCGCCTTGGGCGATCGATTTATTGGTGCACATACCATAGCCATCAATTTATGGTTATTCGCGGCTTTTTTTATTGATGGATATGGGGCCGCTGGAAATATTATGGGTGGGCGTCTCCTTGGAGCCAGGGACTATCCGAACTTGTGGAAGCTAGCCAAAAAAATAATTCTTTACGGTGTTGCTGTATGCATGCTGTTAATGGCGATAGGCGCACTACTTTACAGACCTCTTGGTGCGCTTTTCTCCAATGACGTTGAAGTACTGCAAACCTTCTATTCTATTTTCTTTATTGTTATTCTGGCCCTCCCCATTAACACAGTTGCTTTTGTTTTTGATGGACTTTTTAAAGGCCTTGGAGAAATGAAATACTTAAGAAACGTGCTGCTGGCAGCTACTTTCCTGGGGTTCATCCCAACGCTTTTTTTGGCTAACCTCTTTAACCTGGGTCTTCATGGTATTTGGATAGCCATCACCGTTTGGATGTTTATCCGTGGAGGAGCACTCATTTGGAAGTTCAGGGCAAAATTTCGTCCGCTATTGCAAAAGGTGTAATTTTGAGAAAATCTATAATCCATGGGAACTTCCAGAACAAATGGTAGTCTTTACACCAATATTCAAAATAATGTTGCAACTGTAGAATTTGGCCATCCGGCCAGTAATTCCTTTGTGACTGAATTACTTCAACGCCTTACCAACAGTCTGAATGAGATTTCACAAAACAAAGACGTTTCTCTCATCATTTTGCGATCGGAAGGAGATGGACCATTTTGTGCAGGGGCCTCTTTTAATGAACTTATGGCCGTTTCTAACCAGGAAGAAGGGACTCAGTTTTTTAGCGGGTTTGCCCATGTTATAAATGCCATGCGGCAATGTTCTCAACCCATTATTGGCAGAGTACAAGGGAAAGCCGTTGGTGGAGGTGTGGGGCTCATAGCCGCCTGCGATTACGTATTTGCCAGTGTGGACGCTGCAGTTCGACTTTCAGAATTAACTATTGGTATTGCCCCCCTGGTTATTGCACCCGCCGTAGAACGAAAAATAGGAGTAGCCGGATTGGCAGAAATGTCGCTGGCCCCTACAGAATGGAAAAATGCCTATTGGGCAAAGGAAAAAGGACTTTTCTCCAAGGTCTATGATACCAGTAAGGAAATGGATAAAGAAATTGAATATTTTACATCCCAATTGGGCAGGTATAACTCCGAAGCGCTACGCGAATTAAAGAAGGTCTTATGGCAGGGAACCGATAATTGGAACCAACTATTGACGGACAGAGCAATTATCACCGGCAAATTAGCGCTTTCACCCCATACCAAGAAGGCTCTGGAAGCCTTTAAGAAGTAATTTTTATAACAAAGATTGAAAACATGGCCGTGTTCTCGACCATTAATAAATTTTTACAAACCCCCTATCCCTTTTATTTTAGAGGGAGGTCACTTCTGTATTTTGGTCTAATCATCTTTCTATTAGCCCTATTTTTCAACTACTTCTTTGTCCCATTCAATGTAAATGCGGCTGAACACAAGATGGATTATTTCTGGATCAGCTTTATTCATGCGCTTATGCCCATAGTGATTCTACTTCTTTTGTATCCATTTATCTATTTATCACCTTCCCTGGATGAGCATTGGACCATTGGTAAGGATCTTATTTTTCTAAGTGTGTATCTATTACTAATTGGTATAGGCCAATTCCTGATCAGAGATATTATTTACGACAATCCTAACAATTGGTCCTGGGGATATTTAAGAGAAGAAGTCAGCAATACTTTCTTAGTAGGTATGCTTCTGGTAGGCCTAATTGTATCTGCTAATTTCAACAGACTAAATGCTCGCTATATTAAAGAAGCAAACTTATTAGAGCACTCACGACGGGTATTCAAAACCTCCCATAATGTTGGAATTGTTCCTATAGAGACGCAAGTCAAAATGGACAGGTTTGATCTAGAAATAGATCAATTCCTGTTTGCCAAAGCAGAGGGGAATTACCTCATATTGTACATGTTCAATGGGCAAGACATCATACAGCTGTTAAAAAGGATCACCATCAAAGAATTTGAAAAGCAACTGGGCGCCATAGACCAGATCGTTAGAACACATCGTTCTTATATTGTTAATCTTTCTTTTCTGGAACACGTAAAAGGCAATGCCCAGGGGTACCAACTTAGCTTACAACATGGGGATAGTACCATCCCGGTCTCAAGAAATATGATCCCTACATTTGAGTCGAGATTGCAACACTAGAAAAATACCTTGTTATTCGCCACAAAACCTTGTCTTTCAACACAAAGGATCGAAACGCATTTGGTTTAAGAATACCTTTGAGAAAAAGGAAATAGTATGCGACGATACGACATGGATTGGTTACGGGTGCTGGTTTTTGGCCTGCTTATCTTTTACCACGTAGGGATGTTCTTTGTTCCCTGGGGTTGGCATATAAAAAATAATGTGGAATATTCATGGCTGCGTTACCCTATGTTGTTCCTAAATCAATGGAGGCTCCCCATCCTTTTCGTTATCTCAGGAATGGGCACCTATTACGCTTTAAACAAAAGAACCGCCCTCCAATTCAGTATGGAGCGTATAAAAAGGTTATTCCTCCCCCTAGTGGTGGGTATGCTTCTGATTGTTCCCCCACAGGTTTATATAGAAAGAATTTCCAACGGACAATTTCTTGGGTCCTATTTTGATTATTGGCCTTCACAAGCATTTAATGGTGTATATCCGGAAGGTAATCTAAGCTGGCATCACCTCTGGTTCTTACCCTATTTATTGCTTTTTTCCCTGGTCCTTCTCCCTGTGTTTCTTTACCTGCGATCCCATCCCGGAAACAGATTTATAGTGTGGATTAAAAATAAAGTTGAAAACAAGTATGGTCTTTTCTGGTTTATACTTCCCCTGTATCTGTTTGAGTCGCTGGTGGAACCATTCTTTGACATAACACACGCACTGATAGACGATTGGTTTGCAATTATCAATTATTCCGCCCTATTTTTCTTTGGCTTTTTACTGATCTCGGTAAAAGAACAATTCTGGAAAACGGTCACAGAACATCGCAAATTCTATCTTATTTGCGGATTAGTTGGATTTACCCTTTTCCTTAGTTTAATATTGACCTTCGAAGATTCTGTCTGGGAACATTTTGTGGAAGCCTTTCTGAAGGTGTTCAACTTATGGTCCTGGATCCTGGCGCTATTTGGTTATGCTGCAAAATATTTGAACAGGCCCAGCAAAGCTTTGGCCTATTCCAATGAAGCCGTATATCCCTTTTACATCCTGCATCAGACGATTACCATAATTGCAGGCTATTATATCATGGATTTGTCATGGGGGCTGTTTCCCAAATTTACCATTCTAACGATCGCAACTTTTGGTGGCTCATTGATCATTTATGAACTGTTCATAAGAAGGTGGAAGTTCATTAGACCACTCTTTGGAATGAAAAAACCAAAATAAGTTCTTTCGATCTGCGTAAAAGGGTGAAGTGCAATGTCAATTTAAAAAAGCCTTCCTTTTATAGAATTCCTACCTTTGTCTTTTAAGAAAAGTACAAATGAGTAAGATACGTGTAACCAAGGAGTTTAGTTTTGAAACCGGTCATGCCTTATATGGTTATGATGGGAAATGTAAAAATGTCCATGGCCATAGTTATAAACTAGCTGTTACGGTCATCGGAACTCCTGTGTCTGAAGAGAATGCCGTAAAATTGGGAATGGTGATCGATTTTGGAGATCTGAAAAAAATAGTAAAAGAGGAAGTAGTTGAGCTGTTTGATCATGCTACGGTATTCAATAAAAATACCCCGCATTTAGAATTGGCCAAAGAGCTGGAAACAAGAGGTCACAAAGTAATCTTTGCTGATTATCAGCCCACCAGCGAAAACATGGTGCTCCATTTTGCAAATAAGATTAAGCCAAGGTTACCTAAGCATTTACAACTTCATTCATTAAAATTAAGGGAAACGGAGACTGCCTATGCAGAATGGTTCTCAGAAGACAATACATAAACCCCTAGCCGTTTTTCCTATCTTTATACCCAATGAAGCAAATTCTAGTACCGCCAGGAAAGAAGATCTATTTTGCCAGCGATAATCATCTGGGGGCTCCAACCAGAGAAAAAAGTGCTGAAAGAGAGCGCATTTTTGTCTCTTGGCTGAAGCAGGTAAAAAAAGATGCTGCGGCTATTTTTCTCTTAGGCGACCTTTTTGATTTTTGGTTTGAGTATAAGACAGTGGTCCCCAAAGGATTTGTACGCACCCTTGGCACCCTGGCAGAGATCACCGATAGTGGTATTCCTGTTTATTTTTTTACCGGCAACCATGACCTCTGGATGAACGGATATTTTCAGGAAGAACTCGGGATCCCTGTTTTTCATAAACCGGAACAATTTGAGATCAATTCAAAACGCTTTTTTATTGGACATGGTGATGGGTTAGGTCCGCATGATAAGGGATATAAAAGAATGAAAAAGGTGTTTACCAACCCGCTAGCCAAATGGTTCTTTCGTTGGTTACACCCGGATTGGGGCGTGCCGGTAGCTCAATATTTTTCGGTAAAAAACAAATTGATCTCTGGTGAAGAAGACCAGGAATTTCTGGGAGAGGAAAATGAATGGCTGGTTCAGTATGCAAAACGGAAATTATCCCAGGATCATATTGATTTCTTTGTCTTCGGTCACCGTCATCTACCTTTGGAAATAGCTTTAAATGAGCATTCTACCTATATCAATTTAGGCGATTGGATAAGCCACTATACGTATGGGGTTTTAGACGGAACTGCTTTTAAGCTTGAGCGTTATACTCCTTAGGACGCCCTAAGATCCTTGAGTTTCAATTGCAGATTTACGGTGCCATTCCAGACGTTTTCCTCCAGGGTATAGACCGCACTAAATTCATTCCTGTTTGCAACAACAGCTAATTTATCCCCAAGGCCAAAACCAATAGCTCCTATGGGTTGTGGGGTATGTTGTTTAACGGCTAGTTTTAAATGCTTGTTCTCTTCCCCTACTCCTTTAGCATAGCCCGTATCCTGAAGGTGATGCGATAAAAATACAGGTTTCATGTTGCCCGGGCCAAAAGGAGCAAACTGACTGAGGATGCGCATTAGTTTTGGAGTAATCTCAGAGAGCGAAATCTCCGCATCTAT
>CBDUON010000137.1:0-6047 GCA_965368835.1 uncultured Eudoraea sp.
GAGGTGATCTTTATGATGATCCACGCCAGGAGTAAAACAATGATGGCGCCTATGATTCCGGGGAGTGCAGAGACGATATCCTGAAAGATCGATTTGAGGGATTCTGTTGCTAAGCTTCCAATTGTTTCCATGATTTTAGTGAGATTAGTTAGTTATGTTGTTAGTTTTTACGACGGGTTTTAAACATACCGGCTATTACCTCTTTGTAGTTAAAGGTAAACAGGGAGGTGAGGTCCATAAAAAGCTTGGCCGTGGCAACATCGTTCATCACTTTCGACTTAAGGCCAGGGGGAGCCTCCTTGATTCGTTTGCCCAGATCTTTAAACGGATTTTGTTTGTTATCTGCCATTATGGGTTTGCATTATAGGTTTCTATTAGTCTGGCTTTGGCCCTTTTAAGGCGCATTTTTACAGCGCTTTCACCAATATTTAAAATGGTGCAAAGCTCTTTTACGGGAACATCATCCTGATATTTTAGTAGCAAGATGGCTTTATCTTCCGGGGCTATTTGTTCCAATACTTTTTTGAGTTTGTCTGTTCTCAGTTGAAATAGGCTTCTGTCTTCTACATCAATAGACAAATGAGCTTCTTTAGCATCTAGCTTGTCCGATTTCTCACTCATTTTGCGCTCTTTGTTCCTGTTTACATAGTTGACGCAAAAATTATAGGTGAGGGCATACACCCAGCTCGAAAATTTAGAATCACCTTTAAAGCTTCCCATTTTAACGAATATCATAAGAAAAACATCTTGTGTAAGATCTGCGGCTTCATCATCAGACCTTGAAAATCCGGCACATTTTGTATAGACCTTATTTGCATACCGGTCATAAATAATGCCGAATAACAGCGTGTTTTTCTTCTCAATAATAGTTTTAACCAATTCCTCGTCCGTAAGACTGCGATACGGATTTTCCTCTGTTAAATCGGACTTATACCGGTCACCGATTAAGACAAGAAACAGTTTTTTGAGTATGGTCACCTTCTACTATGGTTAGAATTGGTTGTTTAGTAAACGACGGCAATTTAATGAAACATTGAGATAAGGGCCTCCTTCGGAAATTTTTATATTCCCACAGAGACCCAAATCAACCCAACCAACTATCGTAACGTTTATCAAATTCTTTACTCGTTTTCGCTATATGCATTAAGTAGGTTTTCCCGGGATCTGCGCACTAGCCGTAAGGGGGTACAGGTAGTTGCAGATAAGGCGCCTAATAAAAAAGGCAAGTTCACGATTGTATGTTTTAAAAAGAATATATAACGCTTCACATACTTAAGACACCATTATTTTTAAAAGGTCACTTTATGGGGGCAAATTTTATTTTTACACGTTTAAATGATGCACAAATCACAATGATAAATTTAATTCGGATAAATTTGTCCTAATTAAAAACATGTGTATCTTTGTACTGACTTTAACAGTGATCTCAATGTTTTCAAAAGCTTGTGAATACGGCATCAGGGCCTCTACGTATATTGCTCTTCAGTCCCTGGAGGGGAAGCGGGTCAGCTTAAAGAAAATAGCTGAGGAAATCAATTCTCCCGTGGCGTTTACAGCAAAAATATTGCAGCAATTGTCAAAGAACAATATCGTTACTTCCGTACAGGGAGCCCAGGGGGGGTTTGAAATTGATAGAACAAATATCAATACCATAAAACTCAGTGAGATTGTATATGCCATAGATGGAGATAATGTATATGTGGGTTGCGGCTTGGGACTAAAAGAATGTAATGCCAACAAGCCTTGCCCTGTACACGATAAGTTTGTGCAAATACGAGATGATCTGAGGTATATGTTAGAAAACACCAGTCTCTTTGAAATGACAGCCGGACTAGAAGTGGGACTGACCTATTTAAGACGCTAAAAAAAATTTGAATATAAACAGGACAAAAATGTCCTAATTAGATAAGAGCAAACAATCTAAAATTAATATATCATGGAAGTACAGGAAAAAACGATCGGGCAAATGGTAGCCGAAGACTATCGTATAGCACAGGTGTTTAAAAACCATAAAATCGACTTTTGTTGTCAGGGAAACCGAAGTATAAAGGAAGTGGCCGAAAAACACAGATTAGAGGCTGATACCTTGTTACAGGAAATAGACCAGGTACAAAAAGAACCTAATAATGACAACATCGATTTTAAATCGTGGCCCATAGACTTGCTCGCAGATTATATTGAGAAAAAACACCACCGGTATGTAGAAGAACGTATTCCTGTTTTAAAACAATACCTGAACAAACTGTGTAAGGTACATGGCGAAAGACATCCCGAACTTTTCGAGATCAACGAGCACTTCATTGCCTCAGCCGGTGAATTAGCTATGCATATGAAAAAGGAAGAATTGGTGCTTTTCCCCTGGGTACGCAAAATGGTGAAGGCACGGCAACAGAATGAACCCCTGGGCAAACCTCATTTTGGGTCAGTAAATAACCCTATAAGCACAATGATGCAAGAACATGATAACGAAGGGGAGAGGTTTAGAAAAATTGCCGCGCTCAGCAATCAGTATACACCTCCGGAAGATGCCTGTAATACCTATCACGTGGGATTTTCATTGCTACAGGAATTTGAAGAAGATCTGCACCGGCATATACATTTAGAGAACAACATTCTGTTCCCCAAAGCAGAAGCACTCGAAAAAGTTATGGCAGTATAGCGCAGTTTTAAAAAGCAACAAAGCATTCTATACCGAAATAAAATAATGAAAGTACTTAACCTATAACAGGAGTCTAAGCATTTGGAGTACAACTGCCCTGTTGTGCTCCAAATATTAGGTTCAGGATAAGAACAAAACCTTAAAACAGATGAAAACTTCAACGACAATTGAGATGACACATGCTGCTAATAAAAACAAAAAGGGAGGATTGACAGGGGTGTACAATAGTATGTTAGCCGAATTTAAAAGGGAACAGACAGGGTATGCTTCCATTGCCATTATTCCACAAAGCTGTATCGGTGCCGTGGCAGCAATGATGCTGTTATCTGGTGGTCTAACTTTGATCAATATGATTGGACTATTTATGGTAACCATGTTTTGCATGGCATATAACAGTGCAGTGCTGGCCCAATTGAAATCAAAGACCACTTTTAATCTATTAATATTGACCGTAGTGTTTAGTAGTGCCATTATCATTGCCCATTTATTTTAAAGTACTGTGCAAAAAAGAACAATAATCTGCGTTGTGAGACCCGTGCTGTAACGCATCCTATATATTTCGTAGTACTTGTTTTTATTTGTCAACTTTTTAATGTTGATAAATTTTTAAATAATTGATAATCAGTGTATTTAACCTAATTTATTGTACACTTTATGATTTTTATTATAAAATTGTTCTAAACTTTTTGTCTAATTTTATAGCTTAATTAAAGCCTAATAAAACACACTCTTCTTTAAATGCAAACAACAACGTTCTCCAATCTCACAACTACTTACACCCAGGATGAAGCTTTTGAAGCTTCGCTGATCTATTTTAAAGGCGATGACCTGGCCGCCCGTGTATGGGTTAATAAATATGCCCTGAAAGATTCTGACGGAAACATTTATGAACGTACGCCAGATGATATGCACCGCAGAATTGCCAGCGAAATTGCCCGCATAGAAGCCAAGTATCCAAATCCGTTAAAGGAAGAAGAGGTTTTTGATCTTATAAAGAACTTTAAATACATTGTCCCTCAGGGAAGTCCAATGGCCGGTATTGGCAACCCGTTTCAAATTGCCTCACTTTCCAATTGCTTTGTAATAGGAACCGATGGAAAATCGGATTCTTACGGCGGCATCCTAAAGATAGACCAGGAACAGGTGCAATTAATGAAACGCAGAGGAGGCGTGGGGCACGACTTGTCTCATATTCGCCCCAAGGGTTCACCTGTAAAAAATTCAGCGCTGACCTCAACAGGATTGGTCCCTTTTATGGAACGGTATTCAAATTCTACACGCGAAGTGGCACAAGATGGCAGAAGGGGCGCCTTAATGTTGTCTGTTTCCATCAATCATCCCGATGCTGAGGATTTTATTGATGCCAAAATGGAACAGGGCAAGGTAACAGGTGCCAATGTTTCCGTTCGTATGGACGATGCATTTATGAAAGCTGTGGAAAATACCGGAACATACACCCAGAAATTCCCGATCCATAGCGCTGATCCTAAATTTAAGAAGGAAATAAAGGCGTCCGGGTTATGGAACAAAATTGTACATAACGCCTGGAAATCCGCAGAACCCGGAATTTTATTCTGGGATACCATTATCAATGAATCGGTACCGGATTGCTATGCGGACCTGGGCTATAAAACAGTTTCTACCAATCCCTGTGGTGAGATACCGCTTTGTCCCTATGATTCTTGTCGCTTGCTGGCCATTAATCTCTTGTCTTATGTAGATGCGCCTTTTACAGATAAAGCTGCCTTTAACTTTCCGCTCTTTAAAAAACACGTAGCGGTAGCCCAGCGTATTATGGATGACATCATAGACCTGGAGCTCGAAAAAGTGGATGGCATCCTAAAGAAAATTTCAGACGACCCGGAATTGGAGGAAACCAAAATGGTGGAATACAATCTTTGGCAGAACATAAAGAAAAAAGCACAGGAAGGTCGCCGTACCGGTATTGGTATTACGGCCGAAGGCGATATGCTTGCAGCATTAGGGATGCGTTACGGCAGTGAAAAAGCAAACAAATTTTCTATTGAAGTACATAAGACCCTGGCCATAGAGGCTTACAGGGCATCTGTGCATACGGCACGCGACAGAGGTGCATTCGAAATATTCGATGCAGAACGGGAGAAAGAGAATCCGTTTATTCTTCGCTTAAAAGAAGCCGATGAAAAGCTGTATTATGAAATGCTGGAATATGGCAGACGGAATATTGCCCTCTTAACAATTGCTCCTACGGGGACCACAAGTTTAATGACCCAGACCTCTTCGGGTATTGAACCCGTTTTTCTTCCGGTCTATAAACGCAGACGGAAGGTAAACCCTAATGATAAAGAGGCCCGTGTAGACTTCGTAGATGAGGTAGGTGATTCCTGGGAAGAATACCTGGTGTTCCATCATCAGTTTAAGGCCTGGATGAATGTGAAGGGCTATGATACCGATAAAAATTATACTCAGGAGGAGATCAATGCTATTGTAAAAAAATCTCCTTATTACAAGGCTACTTCCAACGATGTAGATTGGCTGAGCAAGGTTAGGTTACAAGGTGCGGTTCAAAAATGGGTAGATCATTCTATTAGCGTTACTATCAACCTCCCTAACGATGCCACAGAAGAACTGGTGGGCAAATTGTATTTGGAAGCCTGGAAGGCAGGTTGCAAAGGTGTTACCGTATACAGAGATGGCTCTCGTTCTGGTGTACTGATCTCAAATGAGGATACTAAAGAAGAAAAACAAGATACCTTAACCTCATTTCCTACCAAACGGCCGCAGATCCTGGAGGCAGATGTGGTGCGTTTTCAGAACAACAAGGAAAAGTGGATCGCTTTTATTGGGCGTATAGACAACAAACCCTATGAGATCTTTACTGGTATTGCCGATGATGATGACGGTATTTTAATACCTCGTTGGGTAGATGAGGGAGTGATCATAAAAAACAGGGACACAGACGGGAACTCACGTTACGATTTTCAATACAAAAACACCAGAGGGTACAAGACCACCATTGAGGGTCTTTCCCATAAGTTTGATCCCGAGTATTGGAACTATGCCAAACTGATATCGAGTACGCTACGACACGGTATGCCTATTGAAAAGATAGTAGATCTGATCAATAGTCTGCAACTAGACAGCGAACAGATCAATACCTGGAAAAATGGTGTGGCACGCGCCTTAAAAAAGTATGTAGCAGATGGTGTTGCCGCAAAAGGTCAGAAATGCAGTAATTGCAAATCTACCAATTTGATCTACCAGGAAGGTTGCCTAACATGTACGGACTGTGGTTCGTCCAAATGTGGATAAGAAGAGTCACTCAGTACATATGATTTGTGACAGAACGTTTTAGCATAATGCAAAGCGTTCTGTCATTCTTCAATCATCCCTTTAAACTTGTTGTACA
>CBDUON010000138.1:0-6028 GCA_965368835.1 uncultured Eudoraea sp.
AAATGCTGGCCTTAAATGAAGATCAGATCCAAACCGGAGATATCATTGCCCTTGCTACTTCCATTGAAGGATTGGATGTTACTCATACCGGATTTGCAATTAGAGCTGATGATGGACGTATTCATCTTCTTCATGCCTCCTCTTCTGGTGCGGTAGAGATCTCGGCCTTACCTCTGGTTGATTACCTCAAAAAAATAAAAAATAATACGGGTGTTATTGTCGCCAGACCCTTGTAAGCCATAAAGCTTCAGTATTTTACTTTCTACTTGCCGAATTATACGATCCTCCAGGGCGGATTTTTTCTATTCTTACCAGCGTAGTATAGTACCAATTGATTTTGATCCGGATCTTTTAAACGGGCCTCTCTCCATATCCATCGTTTGTCATTAGGCATCTCGTCAAAGTGTATTCCTTTATCTACCAATTCGGCCACATAGGTGTCCAGATTCTGGCATTCAAAATAGACCATGATGCCATTCCCCTTGGGTAATTCATCTACCTGGTGGATGGAAAAAGTTGCATCTCCTTCGGGACATTCAAATCTGGCATAGGTTGGGATAGCTTTTATTATAAGCTTTAACCCTATTTTTTCATAGAACCCAATTGATTGGATCAGGTCCTTGGTTGGGACGGTCACTTGGTTTAGGTTCATTCCTGGTATGTTTTTTCTTGGTGGTCCTTTAAAGATCGTTATTTGGAATCGGAATTAAAAACGAGCTAAGGTCCTGGAAGAAAGTACGATTTTTAGTGATATTACGCCTGGGACATCAGGTATTTCTTGGGAGTAGTCCCGTATTTCTTTTTAAAGGCAGCTATAAAATGACTGGAAGTGCTATACCCCACTCTAAGGCCCACTTCATTTACATTGTACTGATTAGACTCTAGCATTTTCCTGGCGTATTCCATTTTATAATCGAATAGAAAACTATAGACAGAGTCGCCATAGATCTGCTTAAACCCTTCCTTTAATTTTCTTAAACTTAAGCCAATTTCCTCTGCTAAGGCTGGTAAGGTTGGTGGTTCTGTCATCCGCTGCAAAATAATATCCTTTGCTTTCCTTATGCGTTTCACATTTTCTTCGTCCACTAAAAAAGGACACTGTTCTAAAGCTGAATTATCTGTCTTGTTAAAATAAAGGGCTATAAGTTCATAGACCTTCCCCTTTACATACAGATCCATGATGGTAGGATGTACATTATAGTTCATAAGCTGACTCAGTACTACTGCGATAGGAGGGGTAATAAGTTCCTGTGTATAGTACTTCTTGTCCTCAAACTCCTTACTGAGAAAAGGAATATGTTCTGCCTGCTGTGAAAATAAAGAATGAAACTTTTGAATGCTCATAACCAGCGATACCATCCATGTATTGGGGTGAACATCTGCATTTAATGGAAGATCTACCTGAGTATTGTACAGCAATAAGGATTGATCTTCTGGTACGTCTAAAGCATAGGTCCCCTGATTAAAAACAAACTTGGCCCTTCCTTTCATACAAAAATGGAATTGTAAAAAAGAGCGGTCTATCTTTCGGTTAAACTGCTGAATTTGAGTGGTTTCATTCTGAAACTTAAGCACCAAAAAATCTGGTTCAACAAAGATCTCCTGTAAGGAACCTTCAGCGATATTTTTATCATTCATACGCACAGTATTATGTCTTTTTATTTAGATTTATTCTAAATAACACATATGTTGAATGTTCTTGTTTCAAGCAAAAATAGCTGATTTCATGGCTTTAATACCAAAAGGAGTATCAAAAAAACTTATAACGATACTTAAAGTACCGCTAGCGTTATTTTTGTCCTTTTGAAGCCGCTATTTTTGCCCTTCAGAAAGCCAAGATGAAGAATTACCATATATCCAGACATAATTCGTTCTACACGATTGGGCTGAGCTATGTAAAGGCTGATGCCGTTCTAAGGGGAAAGTTTAGTTTGGATGAAAAAGCTGAAAGGTCTATTCTTCAACAGGCCAAGGAACTAGGCATAGACGGACTTCTGATCACAGCTACCTGCAACCGTACCGAACTTCATGGTTTTGCGCAACATCCTTTTCAATTGATAAAACTCCTATGCGACCACTCAAGTGGAAGTGTTGAAGAATTTCAGGAAGTTGGCTATGTATACAAGAATTATGAGGCCATTAATCATTTGTTTCGGGTGGGCACAGGACTCGACAGCCAGATCCTAGGCGATTTTGAGATCATCAGTCAAATTAAAAAAGGCTTTGCCCGATCTAAAAAAAGTGGCTTAGCCAACCCCTTTCTGGAACGACTTTGCAATACCATTCTGCAGGCTAGTAAACGAATAAAAAACGAGACAGAACTATCTAGTGGGGCTACTTCAGTGGCCTTTGCTTCGGTACAATTCATCTTACAACAAGTACCAGATATATCGGAAAAGAATATTTTACTCTTTGGAACAGGTAAAATAGGAAGAAATACCTGTGAAAATCTCTTAAAACACACCCAGAACACACATATAACCTTAATAAACCGGACCAAAGACAAGGCCCAAAAGATCGCAGGAAAGTTCAACCTATTGGTAAAAGACTATGGGGAACTTCAAACAGAGATCAGACAGGCAGATGTGCTTATTGTGGCAACAGGAGCTCAATCTCCTACCATATCAAAAGCACTGCTGCATCTTAAAAAACCACTGCTTATTCTGGATCTGTCTATTCCTAAGAATGTAGCAGATAATGTCACAGAGACGCCGGGAGTGACATTGGTGCATTTAGATCATCTTTCACAACGTACAGACGAGACGCTTGAAAGAAGGAAGCAAGATATTCCACAGGCAGAAGAGATCATTGATGAGGCACAGAAAGAATTTATACAATGGTTAGAAACCAGAAAGTTTGCCCCTGTCATTAAAGCCTTAAAAAAGAAATTAAAGACCATGAAAGATGAGGAGATCAACTTTCAATCTAAAAAACTAACCGACTTTAATTCGGAACAGGCAGATATCATCTCCGATAGGATCATACAAAAGATTACCAAACAATTTGCCAATCATCTAAAAGATACAGAGGTAGATGCCGAAGACAGTCTGGAGCTTATTCAACGGGTTTTTCAATTAGAAGTTGATAAATTATGAGCACCCACATCCGGATAGGGACACGCGATAGCGAATTAGCCCTATGGCAAGCGACAACTGTAAAAAATAAGCTGGAAGAACTGGGGCATAGGTGTCAATTGCTTCCAGTAAAAGCCACAGGTGACCTGCTGTTAGATAAACCCCTGTACGAATTGGGTATTACCGGAATTTTTACGAAAACACTAGATGTAGCCCTACTTAAAGGAGAGATAGATCTGGCTGTACATTCTATGAAGGATGTTCCTACCCTGCTTCCCAAAGGGATCGTTCAGGCTGCAGTTTTAAAAAGAGGGAATCCCAGAGATATTTTAGTTCATAAGGGACTCAATTTTTTAAATGAAGAAGGCCTTATTGCTACCGGAAGTCTGCGAAGAAAAGCACAGTGGTTGCACAGATATCCCCTTCATGAGATCACAGATCTGCGCGGTAATGTAAATACCCGTTTAGAAAAATTAAGAACCAATCCATGGAATGCGGCCATTTTTGCCGCAGCCGGTTTAGAGCGAATTGGTATACTACCGGACCAACATACAACATTAGAATGGATGATCCCGGCACCTGCACAAGGCGCTATGATGGTTGTTACCATGGATAATAATGAGCACTGTAAAAAGGCGCTCGCTCCATTGAATCATAGTGATACTGCAAAGTGTACTAAGGTGGAACGCGACTTTCTGCGGACCTTAGAAGGTGGATGTACGGCCCCCATAGGTGCATTGGCAACCATAGAAAAAAATACCCTGCATTTCAGAGGTATCCTTCTCTCCCTGGATGGGCAGGAGAAATTAGAGATCAACAAAGAAGTGAATATATCTGCAATAGACGGTTTTGGCAATACCTGTGCTCAGGAAATATTGGAACGTGGTGGAAAAGAACTTATGACAATCATTAAAGCACAGCTACAAAAATGAGCACCGTCCTCTCCACCAGATTATTAAGCGAGGACCAGAAAAGGGCGCTACTTGATGCACAGATAGATGTGGAAGAATACAATGCTATCGCCATTGAACTAATAGATTTTTCACTTCCCAAAGGCTATAACAATTACATTTTTACCTCTAAAAATGGGGTGAATAGTTATCTACAACATCTGGCAGATAACCCTGCCAATAAACAAACTGAAATCAATTGCTTTTGTGTTGGCGAAAAAACAAAACTTTTTTTGGAAGAAAGTGGGCTAAAAGTGGTTAAAATGAGTGAATATGCTCTAGAATTAGCCAATTTTATCGCCAAAAAGCATAAAAATGAATGTTTTTTGATCTTTACGGGAAATCGCAACAGACCTGATCTGACAAGAATTCTCAGCATGGAAAATATCCATTTTAAAGAAGTGGAAGTGTACCAAACCAGCCTTGTTCCTCATCAACAAAATAAGAAATTTCAAGGGATCTTATTTTTTAGTCCAAGCGGTGTAGAGAGTTTTACCCTGAAAAATGACATTGGAAATATTCCGGTATTTTGCATAGGAGAAACAACAGCCAGGGAAGCAAGAAAATACAGTGAACATGTAATTCTTGCCGAAAAACCTACAGTGGATAGTGTAATTGAAATGCTTATAAAAACCTTACCCAAACTTTTAAAAAAACAAACATGGCAATAAAGAACGACCTATTCTTAAAGGCATTAAAAGGTGAGTCCGTAGACAGGCCTCCCGTATGGATGATGCGGCAAGCCGGCAGGTATCTGCCAGAATTTATGGAGATAAAAAAGAAGTACGATTTCTTTACTCGTTGCCAGACCCCGGAACTGGCCTCGGAGATCACCGTTCAGCCTATCAGAAGATTTGGGATGGATGCCGCTATTTTATTTAGTGACATCCTCGTAATTCCACAGGCCATGGAAATTGAGGTAGAGATGAAACCCAATTTAGGTCCCTATTTACCACACCCCATTCGTTCTCAAAAAGATCTGGACCGGGTAATAGTCCCCAATGTTCATGAAAGTCTTGGCTATGTAATGGATGCCATCAAAATGACCAAGGAAAAATTACACGATGAAGTGCCACTCATTGGTTTTGCCGGGTCGCCATGGACCATTCTGTGTTACTGCGTACAGGGACAAGGCAGCAAAACCTTTGACAAGGCCAAAGAATTCTGTTTTACCCAACCCCTGGTAGCTCATGGACTGCTTCAAAAGATCACGGATACGACCATTGCCTATCTGAAGGCCAAAGTAGCAGCCGGAGTAAACGCGGTTCAGGTGTTCGATTCCTGGGGAGGAATGTTGTCCCCGGAAGACTACAACGAATTCTCCTGGCCTTATATTCAACAGATAGTAGACGCATTAAAAGACGAAGCTCCCGTAATTGTTTTTGGGAAAGGATGCTGGTTTGCCCTCAAAACCATGTCGCAATCTGGTGCAGCTGCCCTGGGTGTAGATTGGACCTGCTCTGCACAAAATGCACGTTACCTCAGTGGAGGGAACATAACTTTACAGGGGAATTTTGATCCAACACGGCTGTTCTCCCCTCCTGCAGATATAAAGAGAATGGTGACACAAATGATACGCGATTTTGGAAAGGACAGATACATTGTAAATTTGGGCCATGGTATCTTGCCAAACGTTCCCGTTGAAAATGCCAAAGCATTTATAGATGCGGTTAAGTCTTATTCTGAATAGTGGATCTGTGGCATTTCATAAAAAGAGCGAATGCCAAACAGATTTGGCAATTGATAAGCTTAAGTCTGGGAAATATCAGACTGATTTGGCCTACCTATAAGGCGACAAAAAAGGCTGTGCAGTATTCCAACACTTATTTTGGAAAAACACATCATAAGAATACACCGGCCAACGCATTCAGGCACGCAATTTGGAATTATTTGATTGCCTCAGAATGTGCTTATTGGTCTAAAAACAACACCAGGATTGTTGCCTGGACCAACAAAATTACCAATCTCCATGAGTTGATATTGCCTAAGAACGAACTTGCAGAT
>CBDUON010000139.1:0-5944 GCA_965368835.1 uncultured Eudoraea sp.
TTGTGGAATACGTTAAAAAGAGTCAGGGTGGTTTCGAAGAATCATTGGGCCTTCTATCTACCGGCCAATGGTTAAGCATACCTTTTATTTTGGTAGGTTTCTACTTTATGTTTAAACCTCAAAAGGCGTAATTCACCTTTTTAAAATAGCTATTTATGAAGAGTAAGATCTTGTATGCAGTTGCTTTTATTGCGATAGGTCTAAGCATTGTCTCCTGTAAGGAAGAGTCAAAAAAGATCCTTACCACAGCGCCTATCACCTTTACAAAGGAAGGAAGTCTTGAAATATTTAGGGAACAAACAGACTCGCTTTTAATTCAATTAGATATTGAGATCGCGGAGACAGAATACGAAACACAAACAGGGTTGATGTACCGGAATTCTATGGAAGACGGACAGGGAATGCTGTTTATTTTCCCGGAAATAGCCTACCACTCTTTCTATATGAAGAATACTAAATTTCCTCTTGACATTATTTATATAGATGAGCAATTAAAGGTGGCCAGTATTATTAAAAATGCGCAACCTTTAAATGAATCGAGCTTACCATCACAGGTGCCGGTTAAATATGTCCTGGAAGTAAAAGCGGGACTTAGTGATGTTTGGGGAATTGAAACAGGAGACAAGATCACTTTTGAAAGATCTAAATAGACATCTTGATCTATCAGAAATATTTATAAACTCCGGACCATCATAGAATCTGCTAATCAATTATAGTATTTGAAATTTGTAGATTTAATTCCTATAAAATTTTTTATACCCTTTTGCGTTTCATAGATACCACGACTTACTAAAAGTCCTGAATATCATAACTTGAAGAAATCGGTCCATTTTACATATATCTCCATCATGGTGCTTATCACACTTGTGGTAACCGTTTATTTAGCATACACCGGCTACAGCTATTACCAAACACCTCTGGAAGAACGATTTTACCATCCTAATCACAATTGGTTCAAACCAAGTGGGATATATGGCCAGGGTTTAGGAATCATAGGAACACTGCTCATTCTTTTTGGAGTCGTTATTTATATTGCCAGAAAACGGTATAACTTTCTTGCGAAGTATATTCGATTAAAATACTTACTGGAGTTTCATATTTTCTTATGTACCCTGGGGCCTATCATGATTCTATTTCACACTGCATTTAAGTTTGGAGGCATCGTATCTATCGCTTTCTGGAGTATGGTGGCCGTAGTTGCAAGTGGGGTGGTTGGCAGATTTATATACAATCAGATCCCAAAAACAATTGAAGGCAGGGCCCTAACCTTAGATGAATTAACACAAACCAAGACCAATTTGGCGGTAGTCTTACACCAAAATTTTAAGCTGGAATCTAATACGATCGATATTGTTGCCAATCTGATGAGTGATGACAATACTATGGAGCAAGGAAAGAAACTCGGGTATCTCAGAAAAGTTTTAGGACGAAATGATCTGCCAAAAACAGAACGCAAAGGCATTATAAAGCTGGTAAAACAAGAAATTCAACTGTCTAAAAGAATTGCCAGATTACAAACAATGCAGCGGCTATTTAAATATTGGCATGTTGCTCATATGCCCTTTGCCCTTATCATGCTTGTAATTGTCATTATTCACGTAGGTGTAACACTGGCATTAGGCTATAAATGGATATTCTGATGAATGAAGTACTGATAGAACAACTTATAACCTATGGAACGGTATTTATTTTATGTGCCTTTACCATCTACTTTTATATGCGTTCAAAGAAAAAGACCAGCTTAGAAACTGTAAAAAAAGTGAGCGTGGCCAAAGTGGAGGGTCTTTTTGAACCGGTATCCCTTCATCCCTACATAGATCTAAACACCTGTATTGGTAGTGGTGCCTGTATCACGGCTTGTCCTGAAAAGGACATTCTTGGAATAAAGGACGGAGTAGCCACGGTGATCAATACCTCAAATTGCGTAGGTCACGGAGCCTGTTTTCATGCCTGCCCGGTTGAAGCCATCTCGCTCCGCATTGGAACCGAGGAAAGAGGTGTAGATCTGCCGCATGTAAGCGAAGATTACGAAACCAATATTAAGGGTATGTATATCGCCGGTGAACTAGGTGGTATGGGTCTTATAAAGAATAGTGTGGAGCAAGGCCAGGCCGCCATGGAAAATATGGTCAAGGCCAAAAAGCCATCAAAGGAAGGTGTTTTGGATGTGGTAATCATTGGTGCAGGGCCTGCCGGGATCTCTGCTTCCCTCGCAGCAAAAAAACATGGGCTAAGTTTTGTAACTCTTGAGCAGGATTCTTTAGGAGGTACTGTATACACTTTTCCCAGGTCAAAGATCGTAATGACAGCCCCAATGGACCTGCCACTTTACGGGAAAGTAAAATTATTTGACACTTCTAAGGACGAATTACTACAGCTTTGGAAAAAAATTATTTCGGAACATCAACTAGATATTCGGGAACAAACCAAGGTAGAACAGATCATTCCGGTAGAAAATGAAATATTTAAGGTCATTACCAACCAGGGGGAAGAAATTCTATGTAACCAGGTGCTCCTCTCTATTGGGAGAAGGGGTACTCCAAGGAAATTGGGTGTTCCCGGAGAAGAGTCACAAAACGTGGCATATCGCCTTTTGGAGCCCGAAAACATAAATAACAAAAAGATCGTAGTTGTTGGGGGTGGAGATTCTGCTATAGAATCTGCCTTACTTCTGAAAGATGAAAATGAGGTAGTTCTCTCATACCGAAAAGATAAATTTTCCAGATTAAAACCCAAAAACAGAGAAAAGATTGAAAATGCCATTGCAGAAAAAAGCCTGAATGTCTTATTTAATTCTAACTTAGTGTCTATCAATGACCATAGTGTTCTAATTCAGGTTGAAAATGAAGAGGCGTATGAATTGCCCAATGATCTGATCTATATCTTTGCTGGAGGTGAACTTCCTACGCGTTTTCTCGAAAATGCAGGAATCAAAATCACCAAACGCTTTGGTCATATCCTGAAGTCATATAAATAAGCTGGTTTGAAAACCGTTATTAAATATCTTCCAATTGTTTTTATACTAATCCTCTTTGAAGGATACGGGCAGATCTCGCCTGGTGATCTTACCAGATCACATGCAGATCTGGAAGGGATGAGCAATTGCACTCAGTGTCATGACCTTGGTGCCAAGGTAACCGATAAAAAATGTCTGGCATGTCATAAAGAGATTCAAAGTCTGATAAATAAAGACCGGGGGTTCCATGCAGATAAGACGGTGATGAAACAAAATTGTGTTCAGTGCCATAGTGATCACCACGGCCGTAATTTTGAAATGATCCGTTTTGATGAAGCCGCCTTCGATCATGATATCACGGGCTACGAATTAGAAGGGAAACACATAGAGGTTGATTGCCGAAAATGCCATGTATCCGAAAATATCTCAGACGCCAGCATAAAGAAACGTGAAAATACATTTTTAGGCCTCGATGAGACCTGTATTTCCTGTCATGATGATTACCATCAGAAAACATTACCAAATGATTGCATGCAATGCCATAACATGGAGGCCTTTCAGCCAGCCCCTAAATTTGACCACGATGAGGCCAATTTTCAACTCAAAGGTGAACACCTTACGGTAGATTGTAAGGAATGTCATGCCATCACTACCAGAAATGGTAAAGAATTTCAGGAATTCACTAACATTCCATTTACAGATTGTGTTTCCTGTCATGAGGACCCTCACAATGATCAAATTCCGGGACAATGTATGCAGTGCCATACAGAAACAGCCTTTGCATCTACAGAGGGCTTTGGAAATTTTGAACATAGTACCACCGGTTTTGATTTAAAAGGCCGTCATCAACAAATAAACTGTTTTAGCTGTCATTCCAAGACCAGTGATCCATTAGGTGTTTTTCAGGATAAAAAACGGACCTCCGAAAATAGCTGTGTTTCCTGCCATAAAGATGAACACGAAGGAAAATACGGGACTAATTGTGTAAAATGCCATAGGGAAAGTAGTTTTCTGTCGCTTCGGTCCATGGACTTTTTTGATCATACGGTAACAGACTACCCCTTGGAGGGAAAACACACTGAGGTAGATTGCATGCAATGCCATAAAAAAAGTTATTCTGATCCAATTAATTTTAATGCCTGTAATAATTGTCACAGTGACTATCACAAGGGAGAATTTACAGAAAACAATGTAACCCCCGATTGTAAAACTTGCCATTCTTTGGAAAAAGGGTTCGACTATAGTTTATACACTCTTGAGGAACATCAAACTACTTCGTTCCCGTTAGAGGGTGCACATGTTGCAACCCCATGTTTTGCATGCCATGTTAGTGAGACAAAGAAACG
Source organism: uncultured Eudoraea sp. (assembly GCA_965368835.1). Lineage (GTDB taxonomy): Bacteria > Bacteroidota > Bacteroidia > Flavobacteriales > Flavobacteriaceae > Muriicola. The sequence continues at coordinate 4,303 of CBDUON010000139.1, forward strand.
CTGGACATTCCGGGATTTAGGTGAACGATGTATAGATTGTCACGAGGATATACACGAAGATTATATAAGCCAATCCTATTACCCAAACAACGAATGTGCCGTTTGCCATGAAAACGAGGCCTGGTCGCTGGTCAGCTTTGATCATGATACCACAGAATGGCCATTAGACGGCAAACATCTGGAGATAGATTGTAGGGAGTGTCATTTTGTGATGACAGATAACAATACTATCATTAAACAAGCGTTTAACACCTTAGAGGGGCAGTGTGTATCTTGTCATGAAAACGTTCATGACGAGACTTTTGCTATTGATGGAATTACAGATTGCAACAGATGTCATGCCACAGATAATTGGTATCCAAAGAAGTTTAATCACGAACTCACCAATTTTCCATTAGAAGGGCAGCATAAGGTGATATCATGCAGTGCATGCCATGAAGTAACCGAACCGGATGGGCAAAAAAAGGCTGTTTACAAACTAGGTAAATTTAAATGTATCGACTGCCATTCTTAGCGTTTTTCCTATTAGGCTGCTATTCACTTCTAGCCCAATCCCCGCATGGAGAAAACCTAAAAATGGATTGCGTTAAATGTCACCACCCCGCGGGCTGGACGATTGACAACCAATCCCTTCAGTTCGATCATAGTACTACCGACTTCCAACTGGAAGGAACCCATGAACTTACAGATTGTAAACAGTGCCATAGTACACTGGTGTTCCAGGAGGCACCTACAGATTGTATCTCATGCCATAGCGATATTCATAATCAGACTGTGGGAAACGATTGTATGCGTTGTCATACCTCCGAAACCTGGCTGGTTGATAATATTCCCGAATTACACGAAGAAAATGGCTTTCCACTTATTGGAGTGCATGGTAATCTCAGTTGTGTGGAATGTCACAGCTCTGATACCAATGTTAGATTTGATCGTTTAGGCAATGATTGCATTAGTTGTCACCAGGATGACTATGCCAGCACTCAAAACCCTAATCATATCGCAGGCGGGTATTCTACAGATTGTACGGAATGTCATAATCCCCTAGGATTTGGATGGGACTCCGAAAGTATCAATCATGACTTTTTTCCACTTACTCAGGGGCATAATATAGGGGATTGTACCCAATGCCATACCTCACAGAATTATGCCGATATTTCATCAGAATGTGTGAGCTGTCATCAACAGGATTATGCAGGGACTCAAAATCCGAACCATACCAATGTGGGGTATTCAACAGATTGTGTTTCCTGCCATACAACAAATCCGGGGTGGACACCTGCAAATATAAATCACGACTTTTTCCCATTAACCATGGGACACGACATACAGGACTGTGCTCAATGCCATACTACCGCGAATTACACAGATGTTTCATCAGACTGTGTGAGTTGCCATCAACAGGATTATGCCGGGACTCAAAATCCGAACCATACCAATGTAGGGTATTCAACAGATTGTGTTTCCTGTCATTCCACAAATCCGGGTTGGTCACCTGCAACGGTAAATCACGACTTTTTCCCATTAACCTTGGGCCACGACATACAGGACTGTGCTCAATGTCATACAACCGCAAATTACTCAGATGTGTCATCAGACTGTGTGAGTTGTCATCAGCAAGACTACGATCAGACCAGTAATCCGA
>CBDUON010000140.1:0-5887 GCA_965368835.1 uncultured Eudoraea sp.
TTATGTATCAAATGTATAATTCGGTAGATTTTACAGGATTCTATCCCTATGTACTAGGCTACATGATCATCTATATGCCAACACTGGCATTGGTGAATTCTATTTCGTTTAATCAAATGAAAGATCCGGCCAAAGAATTTTCTTTTGTACGGGTTTTTGGGACTATAGGATGGATCGTTGCCGGACTTATAATTAGCTATGTCTTTCTTTGGGATTCTCCGGAAGCCAGGGGCGAAGGGATGCTAAAGAATACATTTTTAATGGTTGCAATTGCCTCCGCAGTATTGGGTCTTTTTAGTTTTACTTTACCAAAAACACCACCTACAGCCGTAAAAGAAGAGAAAGTCAGTATTTCTACCATATTGGGGTTAGATGCACTTAAATTACTAAAGGACAGAAATTTCTTGATCTTCTTTATTTCGTCTGTTCTCATTTGTATTCCACTCGCCTTTTACTACCAGAATGCCAACCCATTCTTAGCGGAAATAGGGATGGACAATCCTACAGGGAAAATGACCATTGGTCAGGCTTCAGAGGTCTTGTTTATGTTATTACTCCCCTTCTTTTTTAAACGATTTGGTTTTAAATTAACCATCATTGCGGGGATGCTGGCCTGGACAATTAGATACCTGCTTTTTGCCTATGGCAATGCAGGCGATCTTGCCTTTATGCTGATCCTTGGGATAGCGCTACACGGAATTTGCTATGATTTCTTCTTTGTATCCGGACAGATATATACAGATTCTAAGGCAGGTGAAAAATTTAAAAGTGCGGCACAGGGCCTTATTACGCTCGCCACATATGGTTTTGGGATGCTCATTGGGTTCTGGGTAGCAGGTAAGATCTCGGATATGTACCTGGTTTCAGAAAACGTGCATGATTGGGTCAATATTTGGACCTTCCCCGCCATTTTTGCCTTTGTAGTAATGCTGCTTTTTGCTATCTTTTTCAAAAATGAAGTAATAGAATATAAAAAATAAAAAAGACAGGAATGCCAAAAAAAATAAGACTAGGAATATTAGGAGGTGGGGGCGATTCCCTTATTGGGGTGTTGCACCGTGTTGCCTCTTTTATAAACGACAACTACGCAATTACCGGAGCTGTCTTTAATCCCAACTATGAAGACAATCTGGCATTTGCTAAAAAGATAGACGTCCCAACAGATAGGATATACAAGGATTTTGACACCTTGGTAGAAGAGGAATTAAAACTACCCAAGGATAAACGCATACAAGTGTGTGCCATTCTTACTCCAAATTTCTTGCACTTTCCAATGGCCAAGAAGTTATTAGACAATGGCTTTCATGTTATTTGTGAGAAGCCCATGACTACAACCTATGAAGAGGCCAAAATACTAAGGGAGGCCCATAAAAAGGCCGGTACTGTCTTTGCTGTTACACATACGTACACCGGTTATCCCATGGTACGGCAAATGCGGGAAATGATCAAGGCAGGAGAATTAGGAAGGATACATAAAGTGGACGCCCGTTATTATCAGGGATGGATAAACCCTATCATTCATGATAAAGCAAAGCGATCTACCGTTTGGAGATTAGATCCTAAGAAAGCGGGGATAAGCTCTTGTATGGGCGATATAGGAGTACATGCTTTTAATATGGTTGAATATACTACCGGGTTAAAAGTTAAGTCCTTACTATGCGATTTTAATTATCTCTATTCGGACAATCAAATGGATGTAGACGGAACGGCATTGATCCGCATGGGGGATCATGTGAAAGGAGTCATTAGAGCCAGTCAGGTTGCTACAGGCGAAGAGAATGGTCTGGCAATTCGTATTTACGGCGAGAAATTTGGCCTGCTGTGGGAGCAGGAAAATCCGAATTACATTTATAAGATAAGTGATACTGAAGCTACGCAGGTATATAAACCGGGGCATGCTTATAACTCCAAATTGTCCTTGGAAGGCACCAAGCTTCCGCCGGGGCACCCCGAAGGGATCTTTGATTCTATGGCAAATATTTATTTGGGAGTGGCCAAGGCTATCCGTGGAGAAGCGTATAATGATGGCGAATTTCCAACAATGACAGATGGCGTGCGCGGACTCAATTTTATTGAAGCTACTGTTGCCTCGCACAAGGGAGGGAATATATGGGTTAACTTAGATTGATATTATTCTCAGATGATTGTTAAATGAGCTTTTGAAAGACTACTTTCTTTCCAAATGTATCAATATGGAATATTGTATCCTCTCTTTTAAAAGCCTTGTCATAAAATGATAGACTTTTGACATTTGGGATTATTAGTCTGATCCCATTTATAAATTCAGATAAGTTTGATTCAAAAAAAATAACTTTATCCTCCTTTACTGCAACGTAAAATCTTTTGATATTTTTGTTCATAAAAAACTAATTAATATAATATACTTACAAATATCGTAAAATATACGATATGAAAATATATATCGTTTGTTTATCAATTAGATGCTTTTGTAATAATTTCTAGTTTATTACATTTGATGAAATAAAAAACGCCAGTCATACGACTGGCGTCAAAAATTGCCCGAGTTGAGGTTTATTACAACCCAGTTAGGAATGGCAGATGGAACCATCTTCACCCTCGAGCTTTTTTGGAACATAACAGCAATAAAACAAGGGATATGTGACAGCATATCCCTTTCGCCGTTCATACAAAGATGGACATTTGTTATTAAATTCTAAAGTCTGTTTCATGCTAGCGGGCTCAAAGTTTTTAACACAACATGTTGAAATCTAGGCTCATCTGTTATATTGGTTGTCCTTAGCGAAATCTAATATCCTGTATAATTATTTTGATATTTAAAACATGACGGAAAATAGACTCTTTGGTATATTTATCTATATCAAGAAGTGTTTTGGATAATAAAAGCAGATAATTATGGTAAATAATGAAGTTATTTCCTTTCAAACACCTTTTCGAATATCTCGCAGACTATGATCATACTTTCACGGGGTACTCTGCCAAAAGGTTCCAGCTCTCTGGTATAATAGTCCCAATGGGTCTTTTTCCAATAGGCAAGAGACTTATCACCTTCGCCTTCTAATTTTGCATAGGATTCCCGTATGCTGAAAAATGGACTTAGTTTTACTGCAACCGTTCTTACAATGCATTTGGCATTTCCATTCCAATCTGTGATGATAGTAAAATCACCAATCTTAGGTAATGGTTCCTTTCTGTATTGCAATCCCAATAAGGAATGTGAAGTTGCTCTTTTTACTCCTTTTAAAACCAATTTTAAGCAAGTGTTGGCATCTTTTTCATTATCACAAAAATGAGTCACCACAGGATCTTTAGCAAACGCATATTCCAGATGCTGGTCTAAAAAATCGCCCCATAGGTTTCTCGCAGATGCATTCTTCATATTCTTATATGTTAAGAGAATTTTCCTTTTTTAAATTCCGAAACGGCATGATCTGCCGCCCTGGCCGTAAAGGCCATATAGGTAAGTGATGGATTTACACAACTGGCTGAGGCCATAAATGCTCCATCTGTAACATAGAGATTAGGTACCGAATGTAGCTGATTGTTTTTATTTACCACTGAAGTACGGGGGTTCCAACCCATCCTGGCCCCGCCCATCTCATGTATTCCAAGTCCTGGCCCCGTTTCATTTTCATAGGTAGTAATGTTCCTGAAACCAGCAGCTTCGTACATCAAAACAATTTGACGCAGTATATCTTCCCGCATTTTGTATTCATTGTCTTTAAACTCCACGTCAAAATCGAGTTGCGGTAGTCCCCATTGGTCTATTTCAGTTTTGCTAAGGGTTACCCTGTTATCTTCATATGGGAGCATTTCCCCAAATCCGGTGACCCCTATTTGCCAGGGTCCCGGCTTTAGGATGTTCTCTTTTAATTCTTTACCATACTGCATTTCAGCAACATTAACTTGCCAGTCTCCGCGACTGGCACCTCCCTGATAGCCAAAGCCACGCAGGTATTCTCTTTTTCTGGTAGTATTGTCCAGATTTACAAACCTGGGGATATAAAAACCATTGGGTCTTCTGCCTTTATAAAATTTATCCAGGTATCCATCCACAGAAGCGGTTGCTCCTAATTTATAATGGTGGTCCATAATATTGCGCCCAACCTGGTCATAATCATTGCCGATCCCATTTGGGAAACGTTCAGATTTTGATTGAAGTAAGATCCCAACACTGGCCATGGCAGAGGCACATAAGAATATCACCTTGGCATAGAACTCAAATTTTTCATGTGTTTCAGTATCAATGACACGGACGCCTGTAGCTTTTTTAGTGGTATCGTCATAGATCACTTCTTGAACTATGGAGTTTGCCCTTAGGGTTAAATTACCTGTGCGTTCTGCAGCTGGCAGGGTAGATGAATTACTGCTGAAATATCCTCCAAAAGGACAGCCTCGCCAGCAACGATCTCTGTACTGGCAGGGGGTTCTTCCTTCAATTTTTGCGTTGGGGTCTGTTATATGAGCCACTCTGCCTATGGTGAGAACACGATCGTCATCAAACTTTTCAGCCATAGCGATCTTTAGATCTTCCTCCGGACAGGTAAGGTCCATTGGGGGTTGAAACTGTCCGTCTGGCAATTGCTTTAGGCCCAGTTTTTCGCCACTAACTCCAATATAGGTTTCCACTTTATCATACCAGGGAGCAATATCCGCATAGCGCACAGGCCAATCTACTGCAATCCCTTCTTTGAGGTTGGCCTCAAAATCAATATCGCTCCAGCGGTAACTTTGCCTGCCCCAGGTAAGGGATCTGCCGCCTACCTGATATCCGCGAATCCAGTCAAATCGCTTGGTTTCCTGATACGGATGTTCGAGATCGTCTACAAAAAAATGTTTTACGTCTTCCTTTGGAGCCCAACCAAGCCGGGATTGAACTTGATAGTTCTTTTTTTCCTCTTTGGTCAGTTCGTTGTTATTTGGCAGGTCCCAGGGATCCATATTCATGGTTGGATAATCTTCGAGATGTTTTACCATCCTGCCTCTCTCTAGTACCAGAGTTTTTAAACCACCCTCACATAACTCCTTAGCAGCCCATCCTCCGGTGATCCCAGTACCAACCACTATCGCATCGAAATGCTTTTCTACAATGTCCTGCGTATTCTTCATTTAATTCTACGGTATTTCCTATATTTATGACATTCCGTAAAGAGGTAGGCCTTGTTTATTTTATCTAATAAATATAGGACTAAATTCTGAAAGGGCTAAACAGACAATTTCGATAATTCCATAATTCTTACTCCATGAAAACAATAAAAGGACCCGCAGTTTTCCTAGCACAGTTCGTAGATAGTAAAGCACCTTTTAACTCCCTGGATGGTATGTGCAAATGGGCGGCCGATCTGGGATATAAAGGAATTCAGATTCCTACCTGGGAACATTTTTTAATAGATCTGGACAAGGCGGCAGAAAGCCAGGACTATTGCGATGAGCTAAAGGGTAAGGTCAATTCGTATGGATTGGAGATCACAGAGCTTTCTACCCATCTACAGGGCCAGCTGGTAGCAGTGCATCCGGCATATGATCTTATGTTCGACAACTTCGCTCCAGACCGTGTAAAGAACAATCCAAAAGCTCGTACAGAATGGGCAATTGATGTTGTAAAAAAGGCGGGGACGGCTAGCAGACGACTTGGAATAAAGGCCCATGCAACCTTTTCCGGAGCCTTATTATGGCATACCATGCATCCATGGCCTCAACGCCCACCTGGATTGGTGGAGATGGGGTTTCAGGAATTAGCCAAGCGATGGCTTCCTATTCTTGACCATTTTGATAAAGAAGGAGTAGATATCTGTTATGAGATTCATCCGGGGGAAGACTTGCATGATGGAGATACTTTTGAAAGATTTCTGAAAGCCACAGGGAATCATAAACGGGTGAATATCTTGTATGATCCCAGTCATTTTGT
>CBDUON010000141.1:0-5881 GCA_965368835.1 uncultured Eudoraea sp.
TCTAAATGCCTGATATTATACCCTGCTTTTTTAAAGATCTCATAGACATAGCGGGAAGTATTGATACCATTGTTGAAGATCAGAGTTTTGGTGCCTTTTCCTATTTCTTCATATGCGCTAAGTAGTTTTCCAAGCATATTTTGGTTCCCGTATAATTCATCGGACGATTTCACCGTATAATCTCCGCTGATACCCAGCTTTAGCGATCTCAGGCTTACATCGTAATTATACATATTGGCCCTGGCGAGGAATTCCTTATTTATAAGTGCCTCAATAGACTCTCCTACAATAAGTTTCTTGTAGTGATCTTTCATTGGGAGCTTTATATTGGAACTCAGAGGAGTTGCGGTAACACCTAGTATTATGGAGGTGTCAAAATATTTAAAGAGCTTTCTGAACGAGTTGTAATGCGCTTCGTCTATAATAACCAGGCCAACGTCCTTCAGCGTTATGGTTCCTTCCTGTAATCGATTATTAAGAGTTTCTACCATGGCCACATAACACATGTGTTCATCTGCCTCTTTCAATTGCTTTACATCACTATTGATGACCTTGTTCTTTACGCCAAAACCTTTCAGCATTTTGGAGGTCTGACTGCTTAGTTCTATACGATGTGTAAGCACCACTACCTTTTTCTTCCTATGCTCAATAAACCTGCGGGTAATCTCAGAAAAAACAACTGTTTTTCCCCCACCAGTGGGGAGTTGATACAACAGGTTGCTATTGTCCTTATCCTGGTCTAAATGTTCAAAGATGGTTTGAAGATCCTGTTGTTGGTAATCGTAAAGTGTCTTTTCGATATTTTCAGTAGAAATCTGCAAAAAAGGTCAATGTATTTGGGTTAGGTAATACCTGGGGGTTACTTACACCCCAATTTTGCAAAACTAGAAGATTTTTTCCCTTAAAAGAAATTTATTCCCTGAAATCTGATTTTAATACCCTATCTGGGGATCTACTAAGTTTATTAAAGGTTCTTTATCAAGGATTCGCTTATAATTCTCAACAAGCTGAGGAACCACCGAAGCGGGATCAGATACACTGGCCACATGTGGTGTTATCTTAATTTTTGGATGCGTCCAAAAGGGATGTTCTTTTGGTAAAGGTTCTTGTTGAAATACGTCCAGACAAGCCCCGGATAATTGTCCTGAATCCAGAAGCGGAATCAGATCATCTTCAACTAAATGTCCCCCTCTGGCTACATTGATGAGGTACGCCCCTGTCGGTAATAAGGATAGCGTCTTTTTATTTAAGATCCCCTTGGTAGTTTCTGTTAAAGGGAGGAGACAAACCAAAATTGTGGTCTGAATTAAAAATTTTGTCTTTCCAGATGGCCCATCGTATACTTTTATGCTTTTGTTTTCTTTAGGGTTTCTAGACCAACCTAAGACCTTAAATCCCATAGGTGCCAAACTTTTTGCCAGGGTCATGCCTAATGTTCCTGCGCCCATGATACCTACTGTATGGTCTGCAATACGGGTATAGGTTTTGGGCTCCCATGAATTTTGCTGTTGGTCTTGCCGGTATAGATCCATATTCTTTAAATATCCCAGGATTGCACCCACAACATATTCGGACATATCAGCAGCTAAAGCAGGATCAATTACTCTTGTTATGTCAACATTTTTAGGGCGTAATACATCTTCAAATATAAAATCGACCCCCGCCCCAAAGGAAGCGATACATTTTAAATTTGGATATTTTGAAAGGCTTCCTGCCGGATGTTTCCAGACAATGGCCATAGTGATCTCTTCAACAGGGTGAGGTTCCCTAAAGTGAAATACCGGGAGATCCGGATGTTGTTGTAAAAAGGCATTCTTCCAAAGGTCTAATTTTCCATCTTGCCTAATAAGTACTATCGCCATTTGTAATTGTAATTAGCGTTGATCATCCATTTCTATAACTTCCAGAAGCTGTCTAAATTCCTCCTGAAAGCACCAATCTTGCTCCTCCACTCCTTTATAAAACAGCAAAATACGCTCTTTGAACTCATTAATCAATGAATGGAGCACCAGGTAGTGAACAGCCTCCTTATAAGAGCGCAGCATGCTCTTATAGAACCCCTCATTCACTCTTTGGTTCTTTGAGTAGCGCTGTGCCGTTTCCATGTTAAAAATCATGAATTCACCCAAAAGAAAGGGATCCATTCCCAGGGTGGTAAAATGCTTAATATATTTTTGAGCTAATGATCGCCGTGCTCTGGCTCGTTTCCTTCTTATGGGGAAGTATTCATTAGAAACTTTTCTTTTCGCCTCCTGTATAATTTTTTCCTCTTTTGGATTAAAAACAAAATCATAATAGGTCTTCACTACAGGAAATCGGCCATAAAGATCTAGGATCTGAAGCTCAAGATCCTTCTTTTTGAGTCCGGCCAGGTACTTTTTTAAGGCGGTTTTGCTCATAGAAATAGGTGTATTGGAATATAAAGGTACTTTTTCCATTCCAAATTACCGGATAAAACAGTCGATGAACCGGGGATTTCGCTGCTATAGTAGCCAAATACTAAAGTTCTCATAAAATATGTATAACAATGGGGGGGTACTTTTGGAAAAGACAGAATAAAAGTGTATTATGATAAGATGTAATATTTAAATCCATTAAGCATATATGAGGCAACTAAAGATAATCAAGCAGGTCACCAACAGAGAATCAAAATCCTTGGATAAGTACTTGCAGGATATCAGTAAAATAGATTTGATCACTGCTAATGAAGAAGTAGAATTAGCCCAGTTGATAAGAGCTGGAGATCAATTAGCTCTGGAGAAACTGACCAATGCAAATTTACGTTTCGTCGTCTCCGTAGCAAAACAATATCAAAATCAGGGTCTAACCCTCCCGGATCTTATTAATGAAGGCAATGTAGGCCTGGTTAAGGCTGCAAAGCGTTTTGATGAGACCCGAGGATTTAAATTTATTTCCTATGCCGTATGGTGGATCCGCCAGTCTATTTTACAGGCTTTGGCAGAGCAATCTAGGGTGGTACGACTTCCTTTGAACAAAATTGGGTCTATCAATAAAATTAAGAAAGCATTTTCATATTTAGAACAAGCACATGAAAGGCCTCCTTCTGCCGAGGAGATCGCTCAAGAATTAGATATGACGGTAACTGAGGTTAAGCAGTCCATGAAGAATGCGGGACGCCATGTATCTATGGATGCTCCATTAAAAGAGGGAGAGGATTCTAACCTGTATGATGTTATGCGTTCTGGAGAGTCACCTAAACCAGATAAAGGCCTTATGCAACAATCTCTAAATACGGAGATCAACAGGGCCCTGGATACCTTATCCCCTCGCGAAGCAGATGTTGTAAAATTATATTATGGAATTGGCGATCAACAATCAATGACACTGGCAGAAATAGGACAAACCTTCGATCTAACTAGAGAGCGAGTACGTCAAATTCGTGAAAAAGCTATTCGAAAACTTAGACATAATACCCGTAGTAAACTTCTCAAAGCTTATTTGGGTTAAGAATATTTTTACTTAGAATTAAAAAAGGGAGCCATGAGGCTCCCTTTTCTATTGAAACAATATATACACTATACACTAAGAGCAGCTAAGTCTGCTGATCTCAAAATCTTTTAAAATTTCATTTAAATTTTCTATAAAATTTAAATACGCTGCATTGTCATAATTAGGATTTGCCATAATTGTAGGGTTTTTCAAGCTTAACCAAACATCTATAAATAATCTAGTTCAGCTAATTCATTAATACTTAGGATTTCATTTAAATCTTTGAGGAAATTTAAATACTCCTCACCGTAGGTATCGTATAACATGTTGGTTTGGGTTTATTAAATGAGACTTGGGACTCATTGATTACTTAGTAAACATATATTTTCTTTCTTTTTTCAACAATAGTTTGTGGTGTATTGCTAAATAGTTGTTGTATATAACGCATTATAAGATGTAGTTATTGCCAAATCAAAAGCGAACCTGATATCTCAATCCCGCAGACACTGCGTAAAAATAATTCCCAGTGGCAAAAACAAACTCTTGCCTGGTAATACCCAGATTGGCCCTGTAGAGGGAAGGATTGTTTTTAAAGGAGAACTGATATTCCAGCATTAATTGTTGAGACCCCACAAATAGAACAGTCTCAGCTATCAATTTACTGTTTGCTAAAAACTGTTTGAATTCTGGCATAAAGCCCATTCCACCCGAAAAGCCAATAAAATTATTTGCATCTTTTAAGTATTTACGGGCTATAAGGATGCCCGAAATACCCGTGGTATTGTTATTCCTTGGGGTAACATACGGTCGCAGTGAGAAATAGTAATTTCCTTTATAAAGCCCGACAGACCCGGTATATATTGTGACATTACTCTCGGTAAAAGATAAGTATCTTGCCCCTAAAGAAGCTTCAATACCCTTAGGAAGGTTGGCATATAGGTCCCCGCCAAACCTTTGAGCAGGGTATATCTCAGATTGGCTATACCCATAATTTAAATAGGCATAAAACGTTTTTGAAATTTTTGGGTAGAGATCTAATTCATATTGAATACCGTCTATATCAAACCTATTGCTATAATTAATACGGGGAATGATCTTTCCTAGGGAGGTTTCATGAATATATTCGAGACCGGAATAAAACATGGGATCGAATACTACATCAAAAACATCCGTAGAGCTGAATATGGCAAGGGTGTTTTTGTACTTTTTCACCTCTTCAACCGTCTTCTCCGAAGTGCTGTCTGCGCTTGTAGAGTCTTCAACACCCTCAAGTTGCTTTAGAATGTCACTGCGAAGTTGTCCCAGGTCATCTTCCTGCGGCAAATAAGACAAGGCCTTATTAGCCAGTCCCAGTGCTATATAGAAGTTTTCAGCAAACATCTCATTGCGTATTGCAGCCATCCAAACTTCTAGGTGTTGTCTTTCCTCAGAGGTTATTCGGTTAAATTGTTTTCGTGCTTCGTCATAATTACCATCCCAGCTATAGGTCTTTGCCAACAAACTCCGAACATCTGTATAGTCTGGGTAAGCTGTTAATATATTGGCGAGTGTATCCCTTGCTTCCACCCTATTCCCCTCGAAGGCAAGCGTCATAGCTCGCTGCAGGGATGCATCAGGATCTCCGGTATATGAAATTTCCTGAGCAACTAATAGCTTTGGAGAACTACAAAGCAGTAATCCAAGGCATATATATTTTAAAGTAGTTTTTATATCATTCATATATATCATCTTCAAAATTTAGGAAGCCTAAATTACCGCTGTCGAACAAGGTTTGTTCTTTTTTCATTTTTTCTTCAGCACGTTTAACCTTTTTGTAGAGTTCATCATTCTCAATACGATTTTTTCGTATCAGTGCTTTAACATCGACTACTTTATAATTCGTATCTGCCCAAAAATAGACGTCGAGAAGCGCAGAATACCCATCAGCGTAAACGGGGTATTTCTTAATTGCTGATTCCAATATTATGGCTGCCTGTGCGTATTCTTTGTTCCAGGCATGAATACGGCCCATTAATATTTCTGTATCTGCGTGGCCAGGTACTTCTTCCAAAATGTGCTGACAAAGAAGTAGAGCCCGCTCCCGTTTTCCTTCAATGGCCAGATCGCGTGCAGTCTTATAGGCCCTGTCATAATCGTCACTGTTAAAGACGCTATTGATCCAGACCATATCCGACTTGTTTTCAGGAGTATCAATGGAAATTTTCTCGCCCTCTGCAACCGGAATTATTTTATTCTCAGTAGTTACATAGATATTAACTGCTTTAAATTTTCTGAAATCTTCTTTGATCAATTCCTTGGTATCATCTTTTTCCGGTCTGAATAAACTAAGATCTGCTCCTATCTCATAAAACGATGAACCGGAAATACAATTATTCCCTTTAATAAATTCCTGAATATTTCCTCTGTGGCGATATAAAGGGATTATTTTGTC
>CBDUON010000142.1:0-5873 GCA_965368835.1 uncultured Eudoraea sp.
TAAAATGACAAAAAAGGCCATTCTATTAACAGTAGCAGGGATCGCAATTGGTGCGTTGGCCGGGTATGTCTATTATCTTGAAATTGGCTGTCTAAGCGGAAGTTGCCCAATTACTTCTAAACCTCTTAACAGTACATTATACGGCGGACTTATGGGAGGTTTGTTATTCAATACTTTTGTGAAATCCCCCAAAAAGTAAACAGACCAGCGGGTTCGAGTTTGTTTTTAATGGTTAGATAATATAAGACATTTACCTAATGGGGAGTGTCTTTTATATTTTAAAATGTCCTTGTATTCATGGCAAGAAACACCTGACCCCTTCGGTAACATTGGTTACTATCTATAACGTTTTTCTATTCTAATTTTGCCTCAAATAAATAATTACTATGAAGCACAGACTAGGATGGCTTTTATTTTTTGCTTTTCAAATGGGAATAGCCCAGGTTACTACGCTTATTTCCAAAGAGGAGGTCATAGCCAAAGTAAAAGAGAGCAACAATACTCTTAAAATAGCGGAACAAGATGTTTTGGCTGCTAAGGGTGATTTCAACCAAACCAATGCCATTTTGTTGCCCAATATCAGCGTATCCCATACCGGGATCGCTACCACAAATCCCCTGATGGCGTTTGGATCAAAACTCAACCAGGAGATCCTGACCTCTGCCGATTTTAATCCCAATCTATTAAACGATCCAAATCAAATTGAAGATTTTGCGACCAGAGTTGAGATACAGCAACCCCTCCTGAACTTCGATGGCATCTATCAACGTAAAGCTGCCAGGGCCAAATGGACGGCCACGGAATTACAATCAGAACGCACACAAGACTATATAGATCTCGAAATAGAAAAGGCATACATGCAATTGCAGCTGGCTTACAAGACAGTAGACGTTTTAAAGAAAGCCAAAGAAACAGCCCTGGAAAACAAACGAATTGCGAATAATAGTTTTGCACAGGGATATCTGCAAAAATCTGATGTGTTAGCCGTAGAGGTCCGGGTCACTGAAATTGATAATCAATTACAGTATGCCAAGAGCACTATTTTAAATACCAGTAACTACGTATCTGTTTTGATGAGTACAGACAGCGATCAAATTTTAAAACCGTCGGATTCATTGACCGTTGTTAATCAGGCAATATCTACTGAGATCCTATTGGAAAACCGGAAAGATATCCTGGCAATGAACTCAGCAACGGAGGCATATCGACAAATGCACAAAGCAGATCAAATGGCCTTTCTTCCCAGATTGAATGCGTTTGGAACATATGAGTTACATGATGATGAAATTTTTCAGGGAAGTGCCAATGGTTATTTATTTGGCGCAGAACTGAAATGGAATCTATTTGAGGGTAGCAAGCGTTTCGGAAAATCTCAAAAGAGCAAAGCGGAATATGACAAATCCAAATTGCAGTTAGCCCAATACAAATCGGAAAGTAAATTAGAACTGAACAAGGCCAAAAGAAGTTATCAAGATGCACAGAACAAACTGAAACTGACAAAACAAGCCTTGCAGCAATCGGAAGAATCATTGCGCATCAGAACCAATCGATTTGAACAAGGTTTAGAAAAAACAACAGATTTGTTAATGGCAGAAACGCAGTATTCTCAGAAACAACTAGAGTACTATGCCACCATTTTTCAACACAATTACGCCCTGGCGTATGTACAGTTTTTAACAAAAGAATAAATACAGATCACATTATTAGAAATAAGAATACTCAATACAAAAAGACATGAAGCATACAAATTATATAATCGGACTTTTGGCATTAACCGTCCTGGCCTACGGGTGTGGTGGCGATGATAATAAAACGATAGCCGATAATTCTCCCGCAGTAGCCGTAAAGGTTAGTTCGGTTTCAGAAAACAGTAGCAATCCATTCTTAACGGTGAGTGGAAAAGTAGAAGCTGCCAAAAGTGCCAACATCAGTACCCGAATGATGGGATATGTAGACAAAATTTATGTTCAGGTTGGGGATAAGGTGCGTAATGGACAGCTTTTGTTGAGTGTCAATAATGTAGATGTTTCTGCAAAATTAGCCCAGGTAAATGCGGGCATAACGGAAGCGCAAGCCGCTTTTAACAACGCAGAAAAAGATTATAACCGTTATACAGCTTTATTTCAGGATAACAGTGCCTCGCGAAAGGAGTTAGACGATATGACCGCCCAGTTCGAAATGGCCAAGGCCCGTTTGGAAGCAGCCAGGCAAATGAAAAACGAAGTAAATGCGCAATTATCCTATGCCAATATACGCGCACCTTTTAGCGGTGTTGTAACTAACAAGTTCATAAATACAGGCGATATGGCAAACCCGGGCATGCCATTATTAGAAGTAGAATCCCCGGGTACTTACCAGGTTTTGGCGATGGTGCCAGAATCAGAAATTCTGACTATTCAGAAAGATACCAAAGTAGATGTACAGTTAAAATCGTTAGGAAAACTAGTTGGTGGAAAAATAACAGAGGTCAGTACCTCTGCGAAAAACACCGGAGGGCAATATATGGTAAAAGTACTATTGGATGCCTCAGATGCCAATATCTTATCTGGTATGTATGCCACAGTGCAATTTCCCATTGCACAGGAAAGCTCAAAAGCTATTATGATACCAAATGAAGCTTTGGTATACAACGGACAATTGACTGGGATCTATACGGTAAGCCAAAGTAATACGGCCCTACTCCGTTGGTTACGGCTAGGCAGAACGGTAGGAGATAAAGTGGAAGTACTCTCGGGTCTTTCAGCGGATGAAAAATACATTGTTTCTGCAGAAGGTAAGTTGTACAACGGGGTTAAAATATCATTGCAATAAACAGCTCCTGAGTAAGACCTGCCAACGATAAAAACTGCGATAGCAGATCAGTCAGGTTGTATGAAAAGCAATAGCGCTACAGATATTAATATTGTTGAAGTGTAAAAGCAATTTAGAGTAGCAAAAAAAGTAAAGATAGATGAAAGAAGGTTTAGCAGGAAAGATCGCCAAAATGTTCATAGGCAGCAAATTAACGGTGCTTTTGATGATCGTATTTATGGTTATTGGAGTCTATAGCTCATTTCTTATTCCGCGGGAAGAAGAGCCGCAGATAGACGTACCGATAGCTGATATATTTGTGAGCTATCCTGGTGCAAGCCCAACTGAAGTTGAAAGTAGAGTTGCCAAACCCTTGGAAAAGCTCATCTCTAACATCAAGGGGGTTGAATATGTGTACTCAACTTCTATGAAGGAACAGGGAATGGTCATCGTTCAATTTTATGTGGGAGAAGATATTGAGCGTTCATTTGTAAAGTTGTACAACGAGATCAATAAGCATATGGATAATATGCCGCAAGGCGTATCCTTTCCTCTTGTAAAAACGCGTGCCATTGACGATGTACCTATGCTGGGACTAACGCTTTGGAGCGAGAAATACGATGATTATCGCCTAAAGCAGATTGCACAGGAACTGACCGGCGAGATCGAAAAAATAAACGATGTCTCAGCCACCCAAAAAATTGGTGGTCGCAACAGGCAGTTACGCGTGGTATTAGACAAAGATAAGATGGCTGCCAGCGGACTCGATTTTCTAACGGTTGCTGAGATGATCAAAGCAAATAATCAGCAACTGAGCGGTGGAAGTTTTGACAAGAACGACACGGAATTTTTAGTCACTACCGGAAAATTTTTGGAAACCGTATCTGATGTGGAGAACCTGGTCGTTGGCGTTCAACAAAACCGCCCTATTTACCTGAAACAGATTGCGAGTATTCAAGATGGTCCTGAGATACCCAAAAATTATGTGTCACATGGGTATGGACAGGCAAGCGATAAAGCAGACACCTATAGATCTGAATATTCTGCAGTTACTATTTCTATCGCTAAACGAAAAGGAGCCGATGCAATGAAGATATCGGACGTCATTTTAGACAAGGTAGACCATCTCAGAAAGAATCTGATACCAGATGATGTATATGTAGAAGTTTCCCGTAATTATGGGGAAACCGCCTCCCATAAAGTATCAGAACTGCTTATGCACTTAATGGGCGCCATCATTGCAGTAACTTTTGTGGTGATGTTGGCGATGGGCTGGCGTGGTGGTTTGGTGGTATTCTTGTCAGTGCCAATCACCTTTGCGCTCACCTTGTTGAGTTATTATATGCTGGACTATACCCTAAACCGAATCACGCTTTTTGCCCTGGTATTTGTTACGGGTATTGTAGTGGACGACTCCATTATCATCGCAGAGAACATGCACCGGCATTTTAAGATGAAAAGACTACCCTTTAAACAGGCCGCCCTGTATGCCATTAACGAAGTTGGTAACCCCACAATTTTGGCCACTTTTACGGTAATAGCCTCCGTCCTACCTATGGCTTTTGTGTCGGGTTTAATGGGTCCCTATATGTCACCCATGCCCATTGGTGCGTCTATTGCCATGTTGTTATCACTCTTTGTGGCCTTGACTATAACACCCTATCTGGGATATATATTCCTTAGGCAAAAGGAGAAATCTACAAGTACTGCAGCTGAAAAAGCTGAAGAAAAAGTTGAAAAAACACTGGAGGAGACATTTATATACAGAATGTACGCCAAGTTTGAACGCCCATTGATAGAGAATAAAAAATACCGATGGATGTTCCTGGGAATAACGTTCTTTCTACTCCTGGGATCGGTGGCAATGTTCTTTACAAAAGCTGTAGCGGTTAAAATGTTACCATTTGACAACAAGAATGAATTTCAGGTAGTCATTGATATGCCAGAAGGCACTACCCTGGAGCGTACAGCGGTGGTTACTCAGGAAGTTGCACAATACCTGCGTACTAGACCGGAGGTTGTCAATTACCAGAGTTATGTAGGTACTTCGGCACCAATAACCTTCAACGGTTTGGTACGGCATTACGATTTGCGGGGTGGAAGCAATATGGCCGATATTCAGGTTAATTTAATAGACAAAGGCGAACGCAGTGCACAAAGTCACGATATCGCAAGTAGTTATCGCCCGGAAATACAAAAGATCGGTGGAAAGTATAATGCCAACATAAAAATAGTTGAAGTGCCACCGGGACCTCCCGTACTTTCAACAATTGTAGGGGAAATCTATGGACCAGATTATGATACACAAATAGATATTGCAAATCAGGTTCAGGGTATTCTCAAAAATACAGTTGATGTTGTAGATGTGGATTGGATGGTTGAGGATGATCAGCAAGAATATCAATTTATTATTGATAAAGAAAAGGCAATGTTATACGGGGTCGCACCTCAACTCATTGTCCATACCATGAATATGGCTCTTTCGGAACGAGCAGTAACAAATTTATATGATGAGGATGCCACCAATCAGGTTGGATTAGTATTGGCACTGGACGAAAAGGAAAAATCGACCCTTACCGATATAGCTCAGCTAAAAGTAAGATCGAACCAGGGGAATATGATCACTATTGGCGATTTGACATCCATTGAAGAAGTCACAAGTGCAAAGAGTATTTACAGAAAGAATCAAAAAAGGGTGGTCTATGTGATTGCTGATATGGCGGGGGAATTGGAAAGCCCTGTGTATGCTATTTTAGGAATGACCGATAAATTGAAGGGATTAAATTTGCCGGAAGGTTACAAGGTTGAGGAACTCTATATAAAACAACCAGATTTTGAGGATGATTATACCGTTAAATGGGATGGAGAATGGCAGATTACCTTAGAGGTTTTCCGCGATCTTGGGATTGCCTTTCTGGGTGTAATCGTTATCATCTATATCTTAATAGTAGGGTGGTTCCAAAATTTTAAGGCCCCGGTAGTTATGATGGTTGCTATTCCGCTCTCCCTGGTAGGTATAGTATTAGGGCATTGGCTGATGGGGGCATTTTTCACTGCCACCTCTTTTATCGGCATGATAGCCT
>CBDUON010000143.1:0-5687 GCA_965368835.1 uncultured Eudoraea sp.
CCCTTTGGAAAGGATAACCAATCTCAATTTGAAATGGGTTACCGGGGTACCTTTAATAATTTCGATACAGATTTCGATTTTGGAATCCTGGAAAATGGGGTTCTGGACAGAGATCCAAACTTTAGTAATCAATTAAAATATAAGGAGTACGTAAATGCTGCGTACATGCAGTTAGGAACAAAGGTTAAGAAGTTTAGTGTACTAAGCGGACTTAGAATGGAGGCATCGGATATTGGCATTGAATTGGTAGATACAGAGGAAGTGACCAATAAGGATTATGTGAACTGGTTCCCATCCCTCTTTTTTGGTTATGAATTCTCTGAGACCGAACAACTAACTATCAGCTATAGCCGCAGATTGAGACGTCCACGATCCAGATTTATCAATCCATTTCCATCCAGGTCTAGTAATACCAACTTATTTCAGGGAAATCCTGATCTGGACCCCACCTTTACCAACGCATTCGACCTTGGGTATTTAAAAAGATGGGATAAAATTACGTTTACAACATCTGGGTACTTTAACAGGTCCACAGGGGTGTTTCAGTTTATAACACAGGAAACGGGCGACTTTGTGCAGATTGAAAATCCTGCAGATCCGGATAATCCTGTCTTAGTGCCTGTACAAGCCAGAACACCAATTAATCTTGCTACAGACGAACGCTATGGGGTGGAGTTTACTACTACCTATACGCCTAAACGCGATTGGAGAATTACCTGGAACCTGAATTTATTTCAGCAGCAGTTACGTGGCGATTATACCTATACTAATTTTCAGGATGAGGTCATCACCCAAAATTTTGATGCAGATAACTTCACCTGGTTTACCAGGATAAGTGCAAAAATACCCCTCCCCGGCAGTATCGATTTTCAATCGAATCTATTTTACAGAGGGCCAAGCAAAGATGCCCAAAATACCAACAAGGGAATTTTAAGTACAAATTTGGCTTTTAGTAAAGATGTAATAAAAGACAAGGCCACCTTGTCATTAAATGTGAGTGACTTGTTCAACACAAGAAAACGCCGTTCGGAGACCATTACCAATACGGTAGCCACTTATAGTGAATTTCAATGGAGGGAAAGACAAATCACCTTATCGTTCTTATATAGATTCAATCAGCCTCAAAATCAAAGAAACAGGAATGGTCGTGGAGGCGGTGAAGAAGAATTTGAATTTGAAGGGACCTGATAATAAATAATATATTCAGTAAACAAAAAAGAAGCCAAATGGCTTCTTTTTTTATGAGTTGCGCTTGGCTCTTCTTGCCTCGCGTTTTTCTTTAAATATTTCCATGAGATTTCCGCCCAACCAATACGGTACTACAAAAAGCAGTAAAAACATCATTAACCAAAATCCGATGGTTACGATGGTTAAAAAGGCCAGAAATCCTAAATATTGATCAAATTCGAACATAATGCTTGATTTGCAAAACAAAGATACTTGGAAAATCCTAAAACTTGCAAATCTAAACTCAGAAATTTTCTGCAATTCACAAAAAGAATTTAATCATCCAAACCTTACCTTTGTTAGGACATAAAATATAAACGTATGAAATTCAGGATTGAAAAAGACACAATGGGTGACGTAAAGGTACCTGCAGATAAATATTGGGGTGCACAAACAGAACGATCCAGGAATAATTTCAAAATAGGTCCCACCGCCTCTATGCCTCTGGATATTATCTACGGCTTTGCTCATTTAAAAAAAGCAGCTGCGTATACCAATCATGAATTGGGAATACTACCCGTTGAGAAAAGAGATCTGATCGCCAGGGTTTGTGATGAAATATTAGCAGGGAAACTAGATGATCAGTTTCCATTGGTGATCTGGCAAACCGGATCCGGAACCCAAAGTAATATGAATGTAAATGAGGTGATCGCTAACAGGGCGCATGAATTGGCCGGAAAAAAAATCGGTGTTGGTGAAAAGACCATTCAACCCAATGATGATGTAAATAAATCCCAGTCCTCTAATGACACCTTCCCAACAGGGATGCATATTGCAGCCTATACCAAAATAGCAACAGTTACTATCCCCGGGGTTACTCAACTCAGGAATACCCTTCAAAAAAAGGTGACCGAGTTCAACGATATTGTCAAAATAGGAAGAACTCATCTAATGGATGCTACTCCATTAACCTTAGGACAGGAGTTTTCTGGCTATGTATCTCAACTAGATCATGGTTTACGCGCACTTCAAAACACCCTGGATCATCTTAGCGAGTTGGCTTTGGGAGGAACCGCTGTAGGTACCGGTTTAAATACCCCTGAAGGGTATGACGTATTGGTTGCAAGCTACATTGCTAAATTCACAGGTTTACCCTTTAAAACGGCTGTAAATAAGTTTGAGGCTTTGGCCGCGCACGATGCCCTGGTTGAAACTCACGGTGCCCTGAAGCAACTGGCAGTATCACTAAATAAAATTGCAAACGATATCAGAATGATGGCCTCCGGACCGCGCTCTGGTATTGGTGAGATAATTATCCCCGCAAACGAACCAGGAAGCTCTATCATGCCTGGAAAAGTAAATCCTACACAATGTGAGGCACTTACCATGGTTTGCGCCCAGGTATTAGGGAATGATGTTGCCATAAGCGTGGGTGGAGCCCAGGGACATTATGAACTCAATGTTTTTAAACCGGTCATGGCCGCAAATCTTTTACAATCTGCAGAATTGATCGGAGATGCCTGTGTTAGTTTTGACATCCATTGTGCAGCAGGGATAGAGCCTAATCATAAGGTCATTAAACAATTACTCAATAACTCCTTGATGTTGGTCACTGCTCTTAACACCAAAATTGGCTATTACAAGGCCGCAGAGATAGCAAATACAGCTCATAGAAATGGAACTACCCTAAGGGAAGAAGCCGTTAAGCTCGGGCATGTAACTGCTGAAGAATACGATGAATGGGTGAAGCCTGAAGAAATGGTAGGATCCTTAAAAAAATAAGATTATCCCATAAAAAAAGGGCCTTCAATTGAAGGCCCTTATTATTTGATTTAATACGCTCTTATTTCAAAGTGAATTTAGAGGTACCAAGAAGTTTAAGGTTATCGTCATAAACGTTCACCATATAATTTCCTGATTGGAAATCACCTGCTGGCTTATTGATAAAGTCACAAACATCAAGATCTTGATTTTCATAATAGAAATCTGTTCCCTTGCTGTAAGATACTGAAGCACCTTCATCATTTGTTTTTGTGATGCCACCACCAAGTACATTTCCTTGAGGATCTAATACCTCAATAAGGAATTGTCTGTCACCGGCCTGAGCGATCACATTATCAGCAATGGTAAAACAAACTTTTAATTTGTCAGTTCTTCCGGCTCTCTGAGTAGAAACCATTTTTCCGCTAGATCTTTCTCTAACTGCATCTACATTAAATGTTGAAAGATTAAGTGCTGAACCTCTTTCTACTGCTTCTGCTAATTGAGTGTTTTGAACAACTAAAGAGTCGTTGAATACTGCTTGCTTTTCAAGCTCAACAAACGTACTGTCCCTTTGCATAGCTAAGAACGAGTTAGATCTGGTTAAAGAATCTACTTGCTGAAGTAACACTTCTCTTTCTTGTTTTAATACAGCAACCTGATTTCTGTATCTTCTTAAAGAAGAAAGGTCAGTCTTCATAGTTTGAACAGAATCCATATACTTAGCGATTCTATCTCTTGCCTCAACTAATTCTTCATTAGTTTCGTTGCTCTCCAAAATTGCTTTGTCATACTCAGATTTTAGATTGTTAAGGTCTTCCATTACTAAGTCCTTTTCCTGAGTAAGTTCAGTTTGCACTTTTTTCTTGTCTTGATAAAGACTTACGGTATAGATAATAGTACCCAAAAGTACTACTCCTAATAAACCGGCAATTACTTTTAATCCGTTATTGTTTTTTGTTTCAGTCATAGTGTAAAAATTTAATCCCTTTTTTTACTTTTTGTAAAGTGGTTACATGCTATATACGGACAAACCCTCTTTTTAGATTTTTGTAATAAAAAATAATTGTAATTTCCTCTGAGATATGATCATTATGATCTAAACAAACAAGGAACTTCAACGAGAATAAACTAATGCCTGTCCGCATAATCCCTTTCCAACCCCATCTGGCACTAGCTTTCAAGGAATTGAACATCGCCTGGCTAACGGAATACTTTTATGTGGAACCCAAAGACTCCGAATTATTAGATAATTGCCAGGAAGTGATCATTGACAAAGGAGGAGTAATTTTTTTTGCACAGCTGAGGGAAACTATCGTTGGTTGTTTTTCGCTGCTTCCTATGGATTCCAATACCGTTGAATTAGGTAAAATGGCAGTACGAGAAGGGTATCAGGGACAGAAAATTGGCCATCTGTTATTGGAGAATGCCATCGATTATTGTAAAAAGAAACAGATAAGCTCTATAGTGCTCTATTCTAATACTATTCTTCAACCTGCCATTCATTTATACAAAAAGTTTGGCTTCGAAGTAATTCCCATGGAAGTTCCACCCCCTTATCAGCGCAGTAATATAAAAATGGCACTAACAATCTAAGTGGGTCTTCCGCACAGATGAAAACATGTCAAGAGTCTGGTGCCCAACTTAATTCTTGATAGCTACCTTATAAGTTTCTTGTATTTCAGACGTTTTGGGGTAAGATCTGCACCCAGGCGTTTCTTTTTATTTTCTTCATATTCAGAGAAGGAGCCTTCAAAGAAGTACACCTCAGAATCGCCTTCAAAAGCAAGGATATGAGTACATACCCTGTCCAGGAACCAACGGTCATGCGATATGATCACGGCACAACCGGCAAAATTCTCAAGACCTTCTTCCAAAGCTCGCAGCGTATTTACATCCAGATCATTCGTAGGTTCATCTAACAGCAGCACATTGCCTTCTTCTTTTAAGGTCATGGCCAAATGCAGCCTGTTACGCTCTCCCCCTGAAAGCATACTCACCTTTTTATTCTGTTCACTACCCGAGAAATTAAATCTGCTCAGATAAGCGCGCGAATTTACTTGCCTGCCTCCCATCATCACCAGTTCTTGCTCATCACTAAAATTCTGCCAAATGGTTTTCTCCTGATCAATATTAGAATGACTTTGATCTACATAAGCGATCTTGGCGGTATCCCCTACTTTAAACTCTCCTTTATCTGGAGATATCTCACCCATGATCATTTTAAAAATAGTGGTCTTCCCTGCTCCGTTTGGACCAATGATCCCAACAATTCCGGCTTGTGGCAGGTTAAAATTGAGGTTGTCATATAGCAACTTATCGTCAAAGCCTTTACTTACTCCTGTAGCTTCAATTACATTGGTACCCAGACGGGGACCATTAGGAATATAGATCTCGAGTTTTTCGTCTAACTTTTTTTGATCCTGACTTAGCAATTTGTCATAGTTATTTAAACGGGCCTTCTGCTTGGTTTGACGTCCTTTAGCACCCTGACGGACCCACTCTAGTTCTCGCTCTAATGTTTTTTGCCGTTTTGAGGCCACTTTACTCTCCTGTGCAAGTCGTTTTGATTTTTGATCGAGCCAACTACTGTAATTACCTTTCCAGGGAATACCTTCTCCCCTATCTAATTCCAGGATCCAGCCGGCCACGTTATCCAAAAAATACCTATCGTGAGTCACTGCTATCACTGTGCCTTTATAAGTTGCGAGATGATGCTCTAACCAATGCACAGATTCTGCATCCAAATGGTTTGTAGG
>CBDUON010000144.1:0-5668 GCA_965368835.1 uncultured Eudoraea sp.
AGTACATAGGGATAGAATCCTGTAAAATCTACCGAATTATACATTTGATACATAAGAACAGCTCCTAAAAGATGTAAAACTCCGAGAATTCTTTCAGCATTAAAATAACGATCGGCAATAAGTCCTATCACAAAAGGAGCAATGATAGCCCCCCAGGATTGTGTTGAAAAGGCCATGGCAATTTCCCCTCCACTTGCTTTTAGGTTATCTCCTAAAAATGTGCCCAGAGTAACAAACCATCCTCCCCAGATAAAGAATTCCAGGAACATCATAAAGGACAACTGTATTTTAATTTTTGTATTCATGCTGTCTTGTTTAGTTAATTAGCGTTTGTAGAAAACATAGTCAAGAGAGATCGTTTCTATTCCCTGATCCCTAAAGTCTGCCAGGATCTGTGCCCTGTGATGTGTTGAATGATTGATGATATGGAATAACATATCTTGTTTGGTGTTAATGAAAAGTCGACCCTCAGAATTTTCATAGTCAATTCTTTCCTCATAATCATCAGCCCCGGTAATGATCTCAAAAGTGGTACGTTGATTCTCATAATGAATATCTTCCCAGCTCTTTACCGCATGCTCCTGCCACACAGCAAGTTTTGAGGGAACACCAGCGATCCTCGCATTCCATATATGATGTGCATTTAGAATATGGCTAAAAAGTTTCGCGCTTTTGGCTGGCACCTTATCTAATTTTGCACAGGCTTCTATAAGTTGCTTGTTACAGAAAAAATTATAATCAAAGAGCTCATTAAAGAATTCTTCCATAGTTGTGTCTCTACTTTATGCAATTTCTGCCGCCGACTTTAACATCAGGGCTTTTGTTGCCATGATTCCTTCTGTCTCTCCTAACTCATCTCCTTCGTATTCAACTCCAATAAATCCGGTATACCCAGCATCTTTTACTATTTGCATCATTCGGGTATAATCTAGTACCGTTTCGTTCCCGTCTGCATCAAAATTGTGGGTTTTAGCACTAACAGCCATTGCAAAGGGCATAAGTTCCTCCACTCCTTTATATACATCATACATTTCAGCACACCCACTTCCATAATCTGCAGGATCGTTCCTGCGGATGCAGAAATTTCCGAAATCTGGTAAGGTGCCACAATTATCCATTCCAACTTTGGTCATTACTTCTGTTAGCATAGCCGCGTTAGATGATAAGCCGCCATGATTTTCTACCAATATATTTATATTCTTCTCTTTGGCATAGCTGGCTAATTGGCTTAGACCATCTACAGAATTGGGGATCCATGCCTCAGGTTCTGTACTTCCGGCCAGGTTAACACGAATAGCATGGCAGCCCATGGCCCTGGCAGCATCTACCCACTTAAAATGGTTTTCCGCAGCCTTTTTCCGCTCCGCAGCGTCTGAAGTTGCAAGGTCACCTTGCCCATCTATCATGATCAACACGTTTTGCATCCCATGTTTCTCAGCTTCTGCATTAGACTTATCTACAAAGGCAGCCATGGCTTCCGCACTGTAATTATCTGCCTCTAATTCTTTATCGTACAACTGACTTACATATTCCAATCCTGTAAAGCCCCATTCCTTTGCTTTGGAAGCAAAATCATAAGGGTCTAGTTCACCATTCCATATCATTCTATGTACAGACCATTGGGCAAGGGATAATTTAAAAAAAGGCTCCATGACCTCCTCCATGCCTTCCATTCCTGTTTCATCTGTACCTTCTTTTTTTCCTTGTTTACAACTGTAGATGCCCAAAAAGGACAGACCTATGCCGGCTACGGCTGAATTCTTGACAAAATTTCTTCGTTTCATATGAGTGTTTTTTTATGGACTTTCTGTTCTTACTTTTTTAAAAATGGAAAATAGTATATCTGAATTAATAATTGATTCTTTATTTCTATTATCTAAAAAAAGCTAAAGTTTAACAGGGATTTGGTAAGAATTAGGCCGTTTAAATGTAGAAAATTAATTTTATAATTAATACATTTAGCTCACAAACAATATACTTACATGAGTAAATTTTATTACAATGAAGAGCAGGATTCGTACGATGCTATTGTTGTTGGTACGGGTATTAGTGGGGGCTGGGCCGCCAAAGAATTATGTGAAAAAGGGCTAAAAACACTTGTACTGGAACGAGGCAGAATGGTAAAGCACCGCGAGGATTATCCTACTGCGAATATGGATACATGGGACTTTCCTAATAATGGGGAATTACCCCCTGAAGAAGCTGCAAAGCAATTCAAACAGGCTCGTACAGGTTATACTGTAAAGGCACCACATAATTTTTGGTTTGTCAATGATCTGGAACATCCCTACAATGAAACAAAGCGATTCGACTGGATGCGCGGATACCACGTGGGCGGTAGATCCTTACTATGGGGCCGTCATAGTTATCGCTGGAGCGATCTGGACTTTGAAGCCAACAAAAAGGAAGGAATAGCCGTAGACTGGCCGGTAAGATATAAAGATATTGCACCCTGGTATACCAAGGTTGAAACATACATTGGGATATCTGGAGAAACTCTGGGTCTTCCACAATTGCCAGATAGTGTATTCGAACCAATGATGGAGCTCAATTGTGTGGAGCAGCACGTACGGGAGAAAGTAGCCGAAAATTTTGACGGCCGGGTAATTACCGCCGGGCGAGTAGCCCATATTAATAGTTCTAAAAAATTTGATGGAGACGGCAGATCCAAATGTCAGTATAGGAACAGATGTATCAGAGGCTGTCCTTTTGGAGCCTATTTCAGTAGTAACTCCTCCACCCTTCCTGCTGCTGAGGCTACAGGAAATATGACCCTAAGACCAGATTCCATAGTACATGAGGTAATGTATGATCCGGACACAAAAAAGGCAACAGGGGTAAAGGTTATTGATAGAGTTACAAAAGAGACTTTTGAATTTAAGGCCAAGGTAATATTTCTATGTGCCTCTTCTATCGCCTCTTCATCCATACTGATGCAATCTAAATCTGACCGATTCCCAAATGGTATGGGCAATGACTCGGATCAGTTGGGAAGGAATATCATGGATCATCATCTGGGAGTTGGTGCTGCCGGAAAATATGATGGGTTTGAAGATAAGTTTTACAAGGGAAGAAAGCCCAATGGTATCTATGTGCCTCGCTTCCGTAATATAGGCGGCAAAACTAATACAAACGCATTTAAACGAGGATATGGTTATCAGGGTAGTGGAAGCCGAGGTAACTGGGAAGAAGTAGTTTCAGAATTGTCACATGGAAAAGATCTCAAAGAGGCCATACTTAAACCAGGAGGTTGGACCTTCGGGATGGGAGGATTTGGAGAAGTACTACCGTATGAGGATAACAGGATGACACTAGATTATGATAAATTGGATGGTTGGGGTCTCCCTACTATAACCTTCGATGCTGAGTTTAAAGAGAATGAGTATAAGATGAGGGAAGATATGAAAGAACAGGCCTATGAAATGCTTACAAAAGCAGGGTTGAGAGATGTGGAAACATTTGACAGACCGGGAGCACTTGGCTTGGGGATTCATGAAATGGGAACTGCCAGAATGGGCCGGGATCCAAAAACATCCGTACTTAATGGATATAATCAGGTTCATGCAGTAAAGAATGTATATGTCACTGATGGTGCCTTTATGACCTCTGCTGCCTGTGTAAACCCATCATTGACCTATATGGCATTTACGGCACGTGCTGCCAACCATGCCGCTGAGCAACTTAAAAAAGGACTACTGTAATGGATAGAAGAATAGCATTAAAAAACATGGGATTGGCACTGGGTTATACGATAGCCACCCCTACATTATTATCGCTTGTACAGGGATGTAATGAAGTAAAAGCGGAAGAATGGACCCCCGAATTTTTTACAAAGGAGGAAGGAAATATTCTAATTAAGCTGGTAGATATCATTCTTCCCAAAACAGATACGCCTTCTGCTTCTGAAGTAAATGTTCATGTTTTCATAGATAAATTTACAAATGATATTGTGGAAGAGATCATGCAGGATATGACAAAATTGTCTCTAAACAAGTTTGTTGATAAGGCCCTAAAGGAATCAGGGAAAGAGAAAGCTGAGGACCTAACTTCAGAAGATCTGGAACCTGTTTTGGCGGCAGCTTTACAAGTTACAGAAGAAGAGGAGATCGAAAATATGGAACTGATGATCAAGAATACCTCGGCAGCAGCCAAGGGAGAAAATGATGCAGTACCAGATGAGGTGATGAGATACTCTTTTGCCAAGAATTTGCGCGATATGACGATCTGGGGATATAAAACCTCAGAATACGTTGGGGAAAACGTATTGGCTTACCTGCCAGTTCCCGGAGAATATATAGGATGTGGAGATCTTAACGAACTTACGGGTGGGAAGGATTGGTCTCTTTAATTTAAGTCTTTGAAAAGAAGAAATTTTATATTTAAATCGGCTTTGGCCACCAGCACCCTGTCCATGACAGGGTTCTCTGTCTTTGGTAAAATCCTAAAAGCAAACCCCAAGCACAAATTTCAATTAAAATATGCTCCGCACCTTGGTATGTTTCGTGATAGTGCCGGGGACGATCCTATAGAACAACTCAATTTTATGGCAGACGAGGGCTTCACAGCCTTTGAGGACAATGGCATGATGGACAGGCCGGTTGAGATGCAGCTGGCTATGGCAAAGGTCATGAAAGAAAGGAATCTGGAAATGGGTGTCTTTGTAGCCCATAAGATCTATTGGGATTCCCCTAATTTGGCATCAGGGGACAAAGAAAAACGAGCAGAATTCCTGGAGTATATACAAAAGGCGGTAGATGTTGCCAAAAGAGTAGGTGCAAAATGGATGACGGTAGTTCCAGGCCACCGCGATCTAAAACTTGGGATGGGGTATCAAACCGCTCATGTGGTAGAATCTTTGAAACAGGCGGCGGCTATTCTTGAGCTACACGGCCTGGTCATGGTCCTGGAGCCGCTTAATTTTAGAAACCATCCTGGACTGTTCTTAACGGAAAGTCCGCAAGCCTATGAGATCTGTAAAGCAGTGGCTTCCCCGTCCTGTAAAATTTTGTTCGATATCTACCATCAACAAATACAGGAAGGCAATTTAATTCCCAACATAGAAGCTTGCTGGGATGAGATCGCCTATTTCCAGATAGGTGACAATCCCGGGAGAAATGAACCTACCACCGGTGAAATAAATTACCACAATGTTCTGAAATTTATCCATACCAAAGGCTATACAGGAATCCTTGGAATGGAACACGGAAATTCCATTGCCGGTATTCCCGGAGAAGAAGCTGTGATCAATGCGTATAAAGAAGTTGATCCAAAACCCTGAATTAGGTTTTAAAAAGGTACAGATTTGAACACCAAGGCATAATATTAATTACACATTAAGAATGCTCACTTCTATAAACCCAAAATTACCCATGCGTAACAAAAAAGTTACCTATGAATACTACATAAACAGATTGGGATTTCAAGTTGTTGGTAATGCGGAATACGATGATTATTTGATGATACAAAAAGATCAAATTCAAATTCACTTTTTTAAGTTTGAAAAATTAAAACCTAAAGAGAATTATGGTCAAGTTTATATTCGTACGACTAACATTGATCTGGTTTATAAATCCTTTTTGGAAAATGAAATTCGTATTCATCCCAATGGCCATTTAGAAGAAAAACCCTGGGGGCAAAAAGAGTTTTCAATACTCGATCCCGATCATAA